>JBBSFF010000296.1:0-3355 GCA_038238995.1 Sphingomonadales bacterium | reverse complement strand
TGTTATATCCGCCGACGCCAGCTGTCTGGCTAAAATTCTGTAGCAGATCAGAAAGTGCGACTGACCTCGGCGGCAACGCAGCGATGTTTACGTTGCCATAACGCTCAGGCTTAAGTTCGTCGTGACGGCTTAACGGCGGTCGGTCTTAAGCGCTTGCTCGGCCACGCCACCTCGGCGCTCGTCGAATGGAGCTGCGCAATGCAAGACCTGGTCTGGATCGGCTTCAGCTGCGGGTGTCTGGCCGTCAGCCTCATTTACGTCGCTCTTGCCGGCAAAGCCTGAGCCGTGATGACTTTTGATCTCTGGCTCGGCGCGGCGACGTCGCTCGGCCTCCTCGTCTATCTCGTCCTTGTCCTCGCCCGCCCCGAGCGGTTCTAGGAAAGCGCCCATGACGTTCAACGGTTGGCTGCTGATCGCCGTCTATGCGGTGCTGCTCATCGCTATAGCGAAGCCGATGGGGGCGTGGTTGTTCGCGCTGTACGACGGGCGGCGGCTGCCGGGTGGTGCGGTCGAGCGCGGGTTTTACGCGCTGTCGGGGATCGACCCGGCTGAGGACATGACGTGGCGGCGCTATGCGGTCAGCGTCCTGATCTTCAGCTTCGCGGGCGTGCTGCTGACCTACGCCTTCCTGCGGTTGCAGGGCGGGCTGCCGCTCAACCCGACGGGGATGAAGGCGCTCGAGCCGCATCTCGCGATGAATACCGCGATCAGCTTCGTTACCAACACCAATTGGCAGAGCTATTCGGGCGAAAGCACGATGAGCACCCTGAGCCAGATGGCGGCGCTCGCGGTCCACAACTTTCTGTCGGCGGCAACCGGCATCGCCGTCGCCTTCGCCGTCGTCCGTGGTTTCGCCCGCCGCGAGGCGACCGGTCTCGGCAATTTCTGGGCCGACCTGACACGGATCACGCTCTACCTGCTGCTCCCCGTGTCGATCGTCTACGCGCTGATCCTCGTCGCCGGCGGCGTGCCGCAGACCTTCGCCGGATCGGTCGTCGCGACGACGCTCGAGGGGGCGAAGCAGACTCTCGCGCTCGGCCCGGTCGCATCACAAGAAGCGATCAAGATGTTCGGCACCAACGGCGGCGGTTTCTTCAACGCCAACTCGGCACACCCGTTCGAGAACCCGAGCGCGTGGGTCAATTTCGTCCAGATGGTGTCGATCTTCGCGATCGGCGCGGGGCTGACGCATCTGTTCGGGCGCGCCGTCGGCGACCGGCGGCAGGGCCGGGCAATCTTCGCCGCGATGTTCGTCCTGTTCGTTGCCGGGGCGGGCCTTGCGTATTGGGCCGAGAGCGGCGGCAACCCCAATTTCCACGCTCTTGGTATCGCGGGAGGCAATATGGAGGGGAAGGAGGTCCGCTTCGGCATCGCCGCGTCCACCCTGTTCGCCACCATCACCACCGACGCGAGTTGCGGCGCGGTCAATGCGATGCACGACAGCTTAACAGCGCTCGGCGGCATGGTCCCGCTGTTCAACATTCAGCTCGGCGAGATCATCTTCGGCGGCGTCGGCTCGGGGCTATACGGCTTCCTGATCTACTGCATCCTGTCGGTGTTCGTCGCGGGGCTGATGGTCGGGCGCTCGCCCGAATATGTCGGGAAGAAGATCGAGGGGCGCGAGGTCAAGCTCGCTGTCCTTGCCATCGCTGTGCTGCCGCTGCTCATCCTCGGCCTGACCGGCATCGCCGCCGTCCTGCCCGACGGCTTGGCCGGGCTTAACAACAAGGGTCCGCACGGCTTCACCGAGATCCTGTACGCCTTCTCCTCAGCGGTGGGGAATCACGGGTCGGCGTTTGCCGGGCTGACCGCGGCGACACCATTCTATGACGGGCTGCTCGCGCTCGGCATGTGGTTCGGGCGCTTTTTTGTCATCATCCCGGCCCTTGCGATCGCTGGATCGCTCGCTGCCAAGCGCGCAGTGCCGCCCGGGCCGGGGTCGTTTCCGACGACGGGGCCGCTGTGGGTCGGGCTGCTGATCGGCGTCATTCTGATCGTCGGCGGACTAACCTTTCTGCCGGGCCTCGCGCTCGGACCGATCGCCGATCATCTCGCGATGATTTCAGGCAAGTTCTTCTAAGGATAGACGGACATGGCCAAGGCCGCCGCGCCCTCGATGTTCTCCGCCCAGCTCGCCGTGCCTGCGCTCGGCGATGCGGTTCGCAAGCTGGCGCCCAACGCGCTCGTCAAGAACCCGGTGATGTTCACGACCGCAGTCGTCGCGGCGCTGCTCACCGTCCTGCTGTTTACCGGCGGCTCGAGGCTGAGCCTGTCATTCCAGATCCAGATCGTCGTCTGGCTGTGGCTGACGGTCCTGTTCGGCAATTTCGCCGAGGCGATCGCCGAAGGGCGCGGCAAGGCGCAGGCCGCCTCGCTCCGCGCGACGAAGGGCGAACTGACCGGCAAGCGGATCACCAGCAGCGGGGTCGAACCCGTCGCCGCGAGTGCGCTCCGCGTCGGCGACCTTGTGCTCGTCGAAACCGGCGACCTGATCCCCGCCGACGGCGAAGTCGCGGAGGGCGCGGCGTCGGTCAACGAGGCGGCGATCACCGGCGAGAGCGCCCCCGTCATCCGCGAAGCCGGCGGCGACCGTTCGGCGGTCACGGCGGGGACGCGCGTCATCTCCGACCGCATCGTCGTCCGCGTCACCGCCGGTCCCGGTCAGGGTTTCCTCGACCGAATAATCGCGCTCGTCGAAGGCGCGGCGCGGCAGAAGACGCCGAACGAAATCGCGCTGACGATCCTCCTCGTCGGGCTGACAATCATCTTCCTGATCGCCGTCGGCACTATCCCGACCTTCGCCCATTATGCCGGCGGCGTCGTCCCCGTCGTCCTCCTTGCCGCGCTGCTGATCACGCTCATCCCGACGACGATTGCAGCGTTGCTCAGCGCGATCGGCATCGCCGGGATGGACCGCCTCGTCCGCTTCAACGTGCTGGCCAAATCGGGGCGCGCGGTCGAGGCAGCGGGCGACATCGACGTGCTGCTGCTCGACAAGACCGGCACAATCACCGTTGGCGACCGCCAGGCGACCGAATTCCGCCCGGTGAATGGCGTGTCGATGCACGAGCTCGCCGAGGCGGTCGCCCTCGCCAGCCTCGCCGACGAGACCCCCGAGGGCCGCTCGATCGTCGTCCTCGCCCGCGACGCGCACAACGTCACCTCGACGATGCCGGGGGGGGCCGAGATCATCGCGTTCAGCGCCGCCACCCGCCTGTCGGGGGTCAAGTTCGGCTCGACGCTGATCGAGAAGGGAGCGGTCGACAGCATCGTCAAGACGCTCGGCGACCGCGCCGACCCGGCCGCCGTCGTGGAGCTCAAGCGCGTCACCGACGAGTTCGCCCGCGCCGGCAAG
>JBBSFF010000295.1:0-3358 GCA_038238995.1 Sphingomonadales bacterium | reverse complement strand
CTCGATTGCGACGTCGCGGTCCTGCTCAATATCACCCCCGACCACCTCGACCGCCACAGGACGATGGCCGCCTATGCCGCGGCCAAGGCGCGGCTGTTCGCGATGCAGCGGCCCGGCAGCACCGCGGTGATCGCGGTCGATGATGACTACACCCGCGCGCTCGCCGACGAGATCGGGCTTGAGCCGGGGCGCGAGGGGCATCTGACCGTCGTCACCGGCACCCGCGTCGGCGACCAGTCGGGCTGGTCCGCGCTGCAGGGACCGCACAACGCGCAGAACGCCGCTGCCGCGATCGCGACACTGCGCGCGTTGGGCCTCGACGACGACGCGATCGGAATGGGCTTTGCGAGCTATCCTGGCCTGCCGCACCGGATGGAGCACGTTCGCGACATCGGCGGCGTCGCGTTCGTCAACGACTCCAAGGCGACCAACCCGACCTCGACCGCCCCCGCGCTCGCGGCGTTCGCGCACGTCCACTGGATCGCCGGCGGGCTGGCGAAGACCGACGAGCTCGACGCGTGCCTGCCGTTCCTCGACCACGTCCGCGCGGCGTATCTGATCGGCAGCGCGGCCCCGCTGTTCGCCGGCATCCTCGACGGCAAGGTCCCGGTCGTCATGGCCGAAACGCTCGACCGCGCGGTCGCGCACGCCGCTGCGGCGGCGGAGCCCGGCGAAACCGTCCTGCTGTCGCCCGCATGCGCGAGCTACGACCAATTCACCGACTATGCCGCGCGGGGCCAAGCCTTCCGCAGTCTTGTGGAGGCCCTGTGAAGCATCTGTCGCGCAACGACCGGACCCTCGTCGGCACGTGGTTCTGGACAATCGACAAGACCCTGCTGACGCTCGTCCTGCTGCTGATCGGTCTCGGGGTGATCGCGGTCGCCGCCGCATCGCCCGCCGCCGCGCATCGGTATTCGGGCGGCAGTTTCCGCGTCGACGACCTGTATTATCTCAAGCGCCAGATCATGTGGGTGCTGGCGGGCGTGCCGCTGATGCTCGCCACGTCGATGCTGCCGCTGACATGGGCGAAGCGCGTCGCGATCGGCGGTACCGTCGTTTTCCTGATCGCGCTGTTCGCGGTGCCGTTCGTCGGCGCGGAGATCAACGGCGCGGTGCGCTGGATCAACCTACCGGGCTTCCAGCTCCAGCCGTCGGAGTTCCTCAAGCCGATGTTCATCGTCACGACCGCGTGGCTGCTCGCCGCGCGCTTCGACGACCGTAGCCTGCCGACGATGCAGCTGTCGTTCGGGCTGCTCGTCGTCATCGCCGCGTTGCTGGTGAAGCAGCCCGACTTCGGCCAGACCGCGCTGTTTGCGGCGGTGTGGGGAACGCAGGCGATCCTTGCCGGCATGAGCCTTCTCGTCATCGGCGGACTCGTCTGCCTCGCGATCGGCGGCCTCGGCGTCGCGTATCTGACCTCGACCCACGTCGCCGACCGCATCGACCATTTCGTCAAGGGGACCGGCGACACGTACCAGATCGACCGCGCGCTCGACTGCTTCAAAGCGGGCGGGCTGTTCGGCGCGGGGCCCGGCGAGGGGCAGATGAAGTTCCGCCTGCCCGAGGCGCAGACCGACTATATCTTCTCGGTCATCGGCGAGGAGTTCGGCGCGATCGCGTGCTTCATGCTCGCGCTGCTGTATCTGGCGATCGTCGTCCGCGTGCTGCTCCAGCTGCTCGACGAGGAGGAGCCGTTCGTCTTCCTCGCCGCCGCCGGGCTGGTGATCCAGTTCGGGCTGCAGGCGGCGATCAACATGGCGGTCAACCTCGCGCTGCTGCCGTCGAAGGGGATGACGCTGCCGTTCGTCAGCCACGGCGGGTCGTCGTTCCTCGCGCTGTCGATCGGCATGGGGCTGCTCCTCGCGCTGACGCGGCGCAACCCGTATCTCAAGGCATCGCCGTACGCGGCGCCGAGCGCCTCGGGCGCGCGGGGATGACGCGGCGGCACTTCGTCGTCGCGGCGGGCGGGACCGGCGGGCATATGGTCCCGGCGCACGTGCTCGCGGGCGAGCTGATCGCGCGCGGCCACCGGGTGACGCTGATGACCGACGCGCGGGGCTTGCGCTTCCCCGGACTGTTCGACGGCGTCGCGACACGGATCGTCGAATCGGCGGTGCTCGGCGGGCGCAATCCGCTCGGCTGGGTGCGGATGCTCGCCAAGGTCTGGCGCGGACGGGCGGCGGCGCGGGCGTTCCTGCTCGCCGAGCATGTCGCGGCGGTCGTCGGCTTCGGCGGCTATCCGTCGCTGCCGCCACTGCTCGCCGCGTCGAGCCTCAAGCGCCCAACGGTACTCCACGAACAGAATGCCGTGCTGGGGCGGGTCAACCGGCTGCTCGCGGGGCGGGCGATGCGTATCGCGCTGAGCTTCGTGCCGACGCAGCGCCTCGCGGGCGCTTACGCCGACAAGACGGTGTTCACCGGCCTCCCGGTTCGCACCGACATCGCCGCGATCGGCGCGCTGCCGTATCCGCCGACCGACGGCATCATCGAGCTGTTCGTCACCGGCGGCAGCCAGGGCGCGTCGATCCTGTCGCGCGTCGTGCCGCCCGCGATCGGGCTGCTGCCGCCCGACCTCCGCGCGCGCCTGCGGGTGACGCAGCAGTGCCGCCCCGAGGACCTCGCCGCCGTCCGCGCGACATATGCTGGGCAGGGCACGACCGCCGTCCTCGAAAACTACTTCGCCGACTTCCCCGCGCGCCTCGCCGTCGCGCACCTCGTGATCACCCGGTCGGGCGCATCGACGATGGCCGAACTCGCCGCCGCCGGCCGCCCGGCGATCCTCGTGCCGTTCGCCGCCGCGACCGCCGACCATCAGGCGGCGCACGCCGCGACCTTCGTCGCCGCGGGAGCCGGGCCGATGCTGCGCGAGGCCGACTTCACCCCCGATCGCCTCGCCGCCGCGATTGTTTCGCTGCTGACGACCCCGCACGCGCTGGCAAAGGCGGCGCAAGCGGCTAAGAGCGTCGGTCACCCGCAAGCCGGCGCGACGCTCGCCGACCTCGCGACCAGCCTTGGACACCACGCATGACCGGCCGGACCCTATGACCGGAATCGCCCGCGACATCGGCACGATCCACTTCATCGGCATCGGCGGCATCGGCATGTCGGGGATCGCCGAGGTAATGCACAACCTCGGCTACACCGTGCAGGGCAGTGACGTCGCCGAGGGCTATGTCATCGCCGGCCTGCGCGACAAGGGCATCGCCGTCACCATCGGCCACGACGCGGCGAACCTCGGCGACGCCGCGGTCGTCGTCACGTCGACCGCGATCAAGCGGACCAACCCCGAGGTCGTCGCCGCGGTCGAGCGGCGCATCCCCGTCGTCCGCCGCGCCGAGATGCTCGCCGAACTGATGCG
>JBBSFF010000294.1:0-3369 GCA_038238995.1 Sphingomonadales bacterium | reverse complement strand
TCGAGCGGCGCGGTGCAGCGCAGCGGTTCGGTCCCGGTTGGCAACTGCGGATCGTCGCCCGGTGTGAGCATCCAGAACCGCCCGCTCGCCGCCTCGCCGAGCGCGGCGGTGAGGTCGTCGCCTAGCGCCGCCGCGAACGCGAGTTCGTCACCCGCCGCGACGGTGACCCGGTCGAGCAGGCTGCTCGTCACGCCCCCGGCGAGCAACCGCGTCAGCGCATCGCGCTCGGCCGTCAGCCCGGCGACGACCCCGCGCGCCGCGAGTACGCCTGTGTTCGCCGTCTCGCGCCGCCCCTCGCCGTCGCGCCGCGCGGTTTCGGCGGCGCTGATCGCGGCCACCGCCCGCGCGACCGCCTCCGTCGCCGCGTCGAGCGCCGCCGTTGCCGCTGCCACGCACGCGTCGAGCACCGCCGGATCGACCCCGTCGCGCGCCGCGTCGAGTCGCGCAGCCTCGGCCGACGCCCGCGCCCGCCGCGCCTCGGCGGTGGCGAGCACCGCCTCCGCGGCGCGCGCCGATGCGGCGGCGCGGGCGTGCGCCTCGATTGCGGTCGATAGCGCGGTTTCGGTCGCCGCGGCGGCGCGCTCGGCGGAGGCGACGGTCCGTGCCGCATCGGGCAGCGCCGCCGTGGCGGCCGTCGCGGTCGCCGCCAGCGCCGCCCCCTCCTCCGCCAACCGGTCGAGCGCGCCGGCGGCATCGCGCGCCAGCCCGTCCTCGCGCGCCCGGTCGCGCGCCAGCGTCACCGCCGCCGCCGCGAGGTCGCGGGTCCGGCGCGCGACCGCTTCCCCCTCCGCCGTCAACGTCCGTTGCGCCTGCACCAGCACCTGCGCCTCCGCCGCCCCCGCCGCCTCGGCGAGACGCAGGTCGGGGAGCGCAGCTGCCGCCTCGGCCTGCGCCGTCGCCAGTCGCGCCGCGTCGCGGGTCGCGACGACGACCGCCGCCTCGGCCACCCCCGCCGCCGCCAGCGCCGCCGCCGCCGCGTCGCGCGCGTCGCACCACCGCGCGAGCAGCAGCGCGCGCTCGGTCGCCCCGATCCGATCCGACAGCGCCCGATACCGCTCAGCGGTCTTCGCCTGCCGCCTGAGCGCCGCCGCCTGCGCCTCCAGCGCGGTGATGACATCGTCGAGGCGAAGCAGGTTCGCCTCGGTCGCGTTCAACCGGATTTCTGCCTCGCGCCGACGGACGTGGAGCCCCGAAATCCCGGCAGCTTCCTCGAGCAGCACCCGCCGCTCGCCCGGTTTGGCGGCGATGATTGACCCGATCCGCCCCTGGCTGACGAGCGCGGGCGAGTGCGCCCCTGTCGCGGCATCGGCGAACAGCAGATGCACGTCGCGTGCGCGGACGTCGCGCCCGTCGAGCCGGTATGCCGAGCCGAGGCCGCGCTCGATCCGGCGGACGACCTCGTGCGTCTCGCCGCCGTCGTCGATCGTCAGCAGCACTTCGGCGAAGTCGCGCCCCGGCCGTGCGCTCGTGCCCGCGAAGATGACGGCGTCCATCCCGCCGCCGCGCAGCGACTTCGCCGAGCCTTCGCCCATCACCCAGCGGATCGCTTCGAGCAGGTTCGACTTGCCGCACCCGTTCGGTCCGACGACCCCGGTCAGCCCGGGTTCGATCCGCAGCTCGCACGCCTCGACGAACGACTTGAACCCGGCGAGCCTGAGACGCTGAAACTCCAACCCGCCCGCCGGCGCCGGGGTCTAGCTGAGCGCCGCGTCGAGCTGCGGCTTGAGCTTCGCCCAGTTCGCGGTGTCGGCCTGGGTGACGCCGTTGATCGCGAACATCGGCGTACCGGTCAGCTTGTAATTGGTGTTGGCGTCGTCGCGGATCGCGGTCAGTGCGGCGATCCCCGCTTTGTCGCTCGTGCACTGGTCGAACTTCGCGCGCGTCATGCCGCGGGTGCGCATGAACGCGTCGAGCCCGCCGTTCGCTGCAAATTCGGATATCTGTTGCTCCTGCGGCATCGTCGCAAGCTTCTTTTGCACGTCGTCGGGCAGTGGCTTGGTGAACGGCAGCGTCCACGTCGGCTGCTGTTCGTAAAAGGCATCGATCAGCTGGATCGCGGCGGCGGGCGTTTGGCAGCGGACGAGCAGCGACGGCGCGAAGTCGACGCCGTTCAAAATAAAGGTCCGATATTCGTAGCTGACCTTGCCGGTCGCGATATATTTGGCGCGGAGTTCGGGGACGCCCTCGTGCGCGAACGCGCCGCAGTGCGAGCACGTCAGCGAGCCGAATTCGAGCAGCTTGACCTTGGCATCGGGGTTGCCCTGCCGGAACCCGCCCTGCGGGGTCATCGTGACGACGCTCAGCCAGTCTTTGGCGGGGGCGGCGGCCTTGGTCATCGTCGTCGACTTCGCTACCGGGGCGGCGTTCGAGGCGCCGTCACCGCACGCCGACAGGGTGAAGCCGACGACGGCGATAAGGGCAAGGCTGCGGACGACGAGCGACATGGACGCGAATTCCCGTAACTGTGAAGCACGAGGATAGCGGGTCGCGGGCGGCGCGCCAAGCGCCACGGCTCAGCGAACGATCGGCGGACCGCGGGTCGACGACAGCGCGCGGGCGAGCGATTCGAGGCTGTCCCGCAGGTCGGGGTCGGCGACGTCGCGGAGGGTCGAGGTGGTTTCGAGCGACAGCGGGTGCTCGGTGACCGTCGTGCGCTTCGCCGTCGCGGGTAAGTCGCCGTGGCGGAGCGCGACGCGCGCCACCGCCGCGTAGCCGAAATAGCGGTTGACGCGCTCGATCACCTGCGGCTCGACGTGCTTGAGCATCGGCGCGAACGCTCCTGTCACGCACACCTTGAGCGTGCCGCCGCTCTTCTTGCCGACCGGGAAGGCAATCGATTCGGGGGTCGAGTAACGAGCGTATTGCTCGCCGACGATCTCCGCCCAGCGGGCGACGACCTCGTTCTGCATGAAGCCGAAACGACGGAACGCTGCCCCGCCGACCTTGGGGACGAGTTCGCTGACCGCGCGTGCCGAGCGAGCCTTGCGGGGCGACGTCGCGTCACCGGCGCGCGGCGTTGGAGAGTCGGTTTCGGCCATGCGTCCGCTATGCCATAGGCGGGCAATGCCCGTCGATCACGATAGCGCAGCGTCGCGCGCGGACCCGTCGGCGAAGCTGCTCGGCTGGTACGACGCCAATGCCCGCGACCTGCCGTGGCGCAGCCCGCCGGGGACGCCGCCGCCGCCGCCATACCGCGTCTGGCTATCGGAAATCATGCTCCAGCAGACGACCACCGCGACGGTCGCGCCCTATTACGCGCGCTTCCTCGAGCGGTGGCCGACGGTCGCGGCGCTGGCGGCGGCCGACGATGCCGACGTCATGCGTGAATGGGCGGGGCTCGGCTATTACGCCCGGGCGCGGAATTTGCTC
>JBBSFF010000293.1:0-3370 GCA_038238995.1 Sphingomonadales bacterium | reverse complement strand
GATCATGATGATCGACGTCGTGTGCGGATCGGCGAGGTACAGTTCGATGACGTCGATGAAGTTCGTGCCGTTAACCGGATCGCCGCCGATGCCGACAGCGCACGTCTGGCCGAGCCCGACCGCCGTTGTCTGGTGGACCGCCTCATACGTCAGCGTGCCCGACCGCGAGACGACGCCGACTGACCCCTTCATGAAGATGTTGCCCGGCATGATGCCAATCTTGCACTCGCCCGGCGTCATCACGCCCGGGCAGTTCGGCCCGATGAGCCGCGATTTCGAGCCCGACAGCGCGCGCTTGACCTTGACCATGTCGAGCACCGGAATGCCCTCGGTGATACAGACGATCAGCGCGATCTCGGCGTCGATCGCCTCGAGGATCGCGTCGGCAGCGCCCGGGGGGGGCACGTAGATCACGCTCGCGTCCGCCCCCGTTGCCTCGCGCGCGGCGAGCACGGTGTCGAACACCGGCAGGTTGAGGTGGGTCTGGCCGCCCTTCCCCGGCGCAACCCCGCCGACCATCTTAGTCCCGTACGCGATCGCCGCTTCGGAGTGGAACGTCCCCTGCTTGCCGGTGAAGCCCTGGCAGATCACGCGCGTCGCGGCGTTGACGAGAATGGACATAATTACTCCGGATCTGATCGCTTGAGCGCACGATCCATGATCGCGTCCCAGTCATAAGGATTAACTACAGGAAAGTGTTTCAAGGCCATCCCGGTCTCCTCGGCCGCGTCATAGCGAGCATCATCATAAGCCTCTACAACAGCTTGATCGCAAATAGCCTTGAGGCTTGGATGCCTCCGCAGATGCTTGGCAATTTGACGCCGCGCCTTGCTTACCGATACTTCCCAGCTTGAACCGCGAAATAGCGGCTGATGATCCCATTTCAGCAAGTGAAGCAGTACCACTTTCAGAAGACTTTCGAGCTTGTTGACGACACCCTTGCCCAAGTCCTCGATCTCCTCCGCTAGGTTTTTAATATCGAGATCATTCGACTTGAGCGCTCGCAAGCGCTTCGCCTGATCGAACGCCCACGCGGCGAAATCGCCGTCATAGGTCGCCACCCCATCGACCGGCTGGATGACATCGTAATAGCCCACCTCGTCCTCCTCGGCAGCGATCACTGACGATAGCACGGCTTCGCTCATGCCGCCTTCTTCACTTCGGCGACGATCTTCGCCGCCGCGTCGCCGAGATTGTCACCGCTGATGATTGGCAGGCCGCTCTCGGCCAGAATTTGTTTGCCGAGCTCGACGTTGGTGCCTTCGAGCCGCACCACCAGCGGCACGCTCAAATTCACCTCCTTCGCTGCGGCGATAATGCCCTCCGCGATGATGTCGCAGCGCATGATGCCGCCGAAGATATTGACGAGGATGCCCTTCACGTTCGGGTCGCTCAGGATGATCTTGAACGCCGCCGTCACCTTCTCCTTGGTCGCGCCGCCGCCGACGTCGAGGAAATTGGCCGGCTCGGCGCCGTTCAATTTGATGATGTCCATCGTCGCCATCGCGAGGCCCGCGCCGTTGACCATGCAGCCGATTGTGCCGTCGAGCTTGATGTAGCTGAGGTCGTAATGCGACGCCTCGACCTCGGCGGGGTCCTCCTCGGTCAGGTCGCGCAACGCGGCGATGTCCGGGTGGCGGTACATCGCATTGGTGTCGAAGCCGACCTTGGCGTCGAGCACGAGCAATTTGCCGTCGGGCGTCACCGCGAGCGGGTTGATCTCGACCTGCGCCGCGTCGGTCGACACGAACATGTCGTACAGTTGCGCGACGACGGTTTGGCACTGCTTGGCGAGATCGCCGGTCAGCCCGAGCGCGAACGCGACGCTGCGCCCGTGGTGCGGCTGGATGCCGGCGGCGGGGTCGATCATGAAGGTATGGATGCGCTCGGGCGTCGCCTCGGCGACGTGCTCGATGTCCATGCCGCCCTCGGTCGAGGCGACGAGCGCGATCTCGCTGCTGCCGCGATCGACGAGCAGCGCGAGGTATAGTTCGCGGGCGATGTCGACGCCGTCGGTGACGTACAGCCGGTTGACCTGCTTGCCGTGGTCGCCGGTCTGGATGGTGACGAGCGTGTTGCCGAGCATATCGGTCGCCGCCGCGCGAACCTCGTCGGCGGACTTCGCCAGCCGAACGCCGCCCTTCGCCTCGGGCGGCAGTTCCTTGAACTTGCCCTTACCGCGCCCGCCGGCGTGGATCTGCGCCTTGACGACATACAGCGGCCCAGGGAGCTTGCCCGCCGCCGCAACCGCCTCGTCGACCGACATCGCCGCATAGCCCGCTGGCACCGCGACGCCGAACTTGGCGAGGAGTTCCTTGGCCTGATATTCGTGGATGTTCATTTTTTACCTCTGAGACGGCTGCGAAATATCGCTATCACCGGTGCGCGCTGGCCGCGCATCATATCTTCTCTAGCTAATCTTCGTAGATCATCTGTAGCTGATCGGCAGGCATAGATACTAGCATCTAAATCCTCGAACCAACTATCATAACGTGTCTCGATTTCAGTTTTAAGTCGCTCAATGCGCTCAACGACTGCTTCGGGCATTGACCATGACTCCCGCCAAAGTGTCCTAAGCATTTTAGCCTTCGCGGCCCTATATCTGACGCCTTCATCATCGGACGTCGCGCTATCGGTTTCTCGATTTTCAAGATTACGATCGAGCCACTGTCTTAGCAGCAATCCCATCTCGCCAATCGCCTCGAATATTTCCCCGTACGAAAGTGCCTTTCTATCCCAGTTCTTTTCACGATACGTCCGGCGCTCTGTCAGGCGAGCCCCGAGCCATATTCCAAAAACTGAAAATAATGCCGCAACAAGAGGTATCCAGACGACGTTCTCAGGCATCGTTACTTAACGAATTCAACCAAGCGACCCGTCGATCGCCCGGCACGCCGTCAGCAACTCCTTCACCGCCTCGACCGACACCGCGAAGTTCGCCTTCGCCTCGTCGTTGAGTGCGATCTCGACCACCTTCTCGACTCCGCCCGCGCCGATGACGCACGGCACGCCGACATACAGGTCGTGGACGCCGTACTGGCCGGTGAGATTGACCGCGCACGGGATGACGCGCTTCTGGTCGTAAAGAAACGCCTCCGCCATCGCGATGCCGCTGGTCGCGGGGGCGTAATACGCGCTGCCGGTCTTGAGTAGGCCGACGATCTCGCCGCCGCCGGCGCGGGTGCGCGCAACGATCGCGTCGATCCGCTCCGTGGTGCTCCAGCCCATCTCGATCAGCGCCGGGATCGGAATGCCGGCGACGGTCGAATATTCGATCACCGGGACCATCGTGTCGCCGTGGCCGCCCAGCACGAAGGCGGTGACGTCCTGGACGCTGACCTTGAACTCGTCGGCGAGGAAGTGGCGGAAG
>JBBSFF010000292.1:0-3379 GCA_038238995.1 Sphingomonadales bacterium | reverse complement strand
CAGATGCGGACCAACGTCGATGCGGCGTATCGTCAGGCGAAGATCGGTGAAATCGAGAAGGCGGGTACACTCGACAGCTTCATCGCCGACTTGGCGCAACTCCCGCTCGAGTTCTCGCCGGGGACGGCGTGGAATTATTCGGTCGCGACCGACGTGCTCGGCTATCTGATCGGGGTGATCTCGGGCGAGCCGTTCGCCGATTTCCTCCAGCGCCGCATCCTCGACCCGCTCGGCATGGTCGACACCGGCTTCCACGTTCCCGCCGACCAGGCGCACCGCTTCGCCGCCTGCTATCAGCCCAAGGCCGGCGGCGGCGTCGCGCTGCAGGACGACCCGACGACGAGCCCGTTCCTCGACCCGCCGGGCTTCATCTCGGGCGGCGGCGGGCTCGTCTCGACCACTTCGGATTACATGCAGTTCGGCCTCGCGATGCTGAACGGCGGCGCGCTCGGCGACCACCGTCTGATCAGCCGCAAGACCCTCGACCTGATGACCGCAAACCACCTGCCGGGCGGCGTCGACCTGCCCGCGCTGTCGAAGTCGTTGTTCAGCGAGGCGGCGTACGACGGAGTCGGCTTCGGCCTCGGCTTCGCCACGTCGACGAGCGCGTCGCGGACGTTGATGCCCGGCAGCGACGGCGATTTCTTCTGGGGCGGTGCGGCGAGTACCTTCTTCTGGGTCGACCCGGCCGAGGAGATCGTCGCGGTGTTCATGACGCAGCTGATGCCGAGCTCGACCTACCCGGTCCGGCGCGAATTACGGACCTTGGTCTACAGCGCGCTCGACGATTAGAAGCCCGCGCGGCGCATCAGGCCCGTGGTCGACGGGTCGAAGCCCCCCGCGAGCGCGCTCGCCATTTCCTTGCCGAGTTCGACTCCCCATTGGTCGAACGGGTTGATGCCGAGCAGGCACGCGGCGGTAAAGGTCCGGTGTTCGTAGAACGCGAGCAAGCCGCCGAGCGTCCGCGCGTCGAGGCGGTCGAGCAGGATCGTCGCCGACGGCCGGTTGCCGGGAAAGGTCCGCGCGCGGGCGCAGGCTTCGTCGCCACTCGACATCGCCAGCGCCTCGGCGAATGTTCGTCCGCGCAGCAGCGCCGCGCCTTGCGCGAACGCGTTGCCAAGCAACTGGCGATGGTGCGTCGCGCCGAGGGCGTGGCCGGCCTCGCGCACTGCGACGAACTCGACCGGGTCGGCATGCGTCCCCTGGTGGAGCAACTGAAATACCGCGTGCTGCGCGTCGGTCCCGGTCCCGCCCCAAGTGATCGCGGCGGTCGGATAGGCGACCGTCCGCCCGTCGCGGTCGACGCGCTTGCCGTTCGATTCCATCTCGAGCTGCTGGAGGTACGACGGCAGCAACCGCAGCCGCTCGTCGTAGGCGAAGACGCTCCGCGTCGCCTTGCGCTGGAAGGTCGCCGCCCAGACGTCGAGCGCCCCGGCAAGCGCGGCGACGTTGCGCGCGAACGGCGTCGCGGCGTAGTGTGCGTCGACCGCCGCCGCCCCGGCGAGCAGGTCGTCGAACGCGGCGACGCCGCAGCGGATCGCGAGCGGCAGCCCGACCGCCGACCAGAGCGAATAACGCCCGCCGACGGTTTCGGCGAACGGCAGGATGTTCGTGTCGGCGATCCCGAAATCGGCCGCGCGGTCGGGCGCGGCAGTCACCGCGATGCACCGCCCGCGCGGATCGGCGACCCCGTGTCCGGCGAGCCAGTCGAGCGCGCTGGCGGCGTTGGTCATCGTTTCGAGCGTGGTGAAGGTCTTCGAACCGATGACGATCCGCGTCGACGCCGGGGCGCACGCCGCCAATGCCCGGCTGAGCGCGACCCCGTCGATATTGGCGACGACGTGGACGATGGGCCCGTCGCCGCCATGGCCGAGCGCGTCGAGCAGCAGCGCCGGGCCGAGCGCCGAGCCGCCGATGCCGATATGGACGACGTGGCGGGTGCCGTCGCCGCGCACCGCCGCCGCCACGGCGCGGAGCTTACCCTGCCCCGCCGCCGCCGCCGCGATGTCCGCCGCCGCGCCGCTGCCGCGTTCGGCGATGTGCGTCGCGGCGCGGCCCTCGGATAGATTGACAACCCCGCCTGCGAAGAGCTTCGCCCGCCAGTCGTCGAACCGCGCGGTGTCGGCGAGCGCGGCGAGCGCGGCGAGGGTGGGTGCCGACGCGGCAAGCTTGCTCAGATCGACGCAGATGCCCTCCAGATCGAACACCATCGCGTCGAGCCGGGCGGGTTCAGCCGCGAACAGGGCGCCAAGATCGGCTCCGTCCATCGCGCGCGCATGATTGTCCAGCGCCGCCCACGCGGGGGTCGAATCGAGCGCGGCGGACGTTGTCATCGGGGGCAAACTCCTCGGGTCGCGTCTCTCTAGCCGACCGGGGCGCGGTTGACACCCGCCCGCGTCGCCGCCAAGCCGCGCCGGTGGATGAGGCCCTTCCTTCCGCGCGTGAGGCGCATCAGGCGCGGGCGGCGCATCAGTTCGAGAAGATCGCCGCCAGCGTCCGCATCGTCGGCACGGCGATCCTCCTCGCGCTCGGGCTGCGGACCGTTGTCCTCGAACCGTTCAACATTCCGTCCGAATCGATGCTGCCGACCCTGATCGGCGGCGACTATCTGTTAGTCGCCAAATGGCCGTACGGGCTCAGTCGCTATTCGCTGCCGCTCGCACTCCCGCTGTTCAGTGGGCGCATCGCGGGCGCGGCACCCCGGCGCGGCGATGTCGTTGTGTTCAAGACCCCGCGCGACAACCGGACCGACTTCATCAAGCGCGTCATCGGGCTGCCGGGGGACCGTGTCCGGATGATCGACGGCGCGATCGAGCTCAACGGCACCGTCGTCCCCAGAGTGCGCACCAGCGATTTCGTGTTGCCGCTGGCAGCGGGCAGTTCGTGCCGCGGCGACCCGTCGCGGATGGCGACCGGCGGGCTGTGCCGCTATCCGCGCTACCTCGAAACACTCGCTGGCCGGACCTACGCGGTGCTCGACGAATATGCCGGCGACCCACCCGACGACACGCCGCTGGTCACGGTCCCCCCCGGCTATTATTTCGTCGAGGGCGATAATCGCGACGACAGTGCTGACAGCCGCATGAGCATCGCCACCGGCGGCGTCGGCATGGTGCCGGCCGCAAACCTGATCGGTCGCGCCGAGGTGATCTTCTTCTCGACGAGCGGGACGGCGATCGGCGACCGGCCATTGACGTGGTTCGACGCGCTGCGGCTGGGCCGCGTCGGCACGCGGCTTTGACCGGCGACGACGGCGTCCTCGCCGATTGGGCCGCCACCACTCTGGGCCACGACTTCGCCGATCTCGCAGTGTTGAGGCGCGCGCTGACGCACAGCAGCGTGCTCGGCGCGGGGAGCTACCAGCGGCTCGAATTCCTTG
>JBBSFF010000291.1:0-3394 GCA_038238995.1 Sphingomonadales bacterium | reverse complement strand
GACTGGAGCGAGTGCGACACGGCGGGCGGCTTCGTCGTCTACAAGGCGAACCGCATCCGCTTCGCCGACATCGCGGGCAAGGTCGTGCCGGGCGACGCGCCGTCGTCGCCGACGCTGCGCACCAAATCGACCCTGATGGGCAAGCCCGTGCCGCGCCTCGATATTCCGGCGAAGACCGACGGGTCGGCGCGCTTCGGCATCGACGTGCGGCTGCCCGGCATGGTCTACGCCGCCGTCCGTTCGGGTCCGGCGGGCGACCCGAAGCTGGTCAGCGCCGACGGCGCCAAGGCGAAGGCGATGCCGGGCGTGATCGACGTTGTCCACGGCCCGACGTGGGTCGCGGTCGTCGCGACGACGTGGTTCGGCGCAAACGCGGCGCTCGACGCGGTCGTGCCGGTGTTCGAGCGCCAGCCGAAACCCGCCGGGCCGTGGGTATCGGACGCCCCCCGGCTCGCGCTCGCCGGTGCGGGCAAGGCGGTGCGCGACGACGGCGACGCGGCGGGCGCGCTTGCATCGGGGAGCGTGATCGCCGCCGACTACACCGTGCCTTACCTTGCGCATGCGACGCTCGAGCCGATGAACGCCACCGCGCGGATCGACGGTGACAAGGTCGAGATCTGGGCCCCGACGCAATCGTTGACGATCACGACGTGGTCGGTCGCGAAGGCGCTCGGGGTCGACGACGCCCGCGTCATCGTCCACCCGACGCTGATCGGCGGCGGCTTTGGGCGCAAGACCGAAAGCGACGTCTTCGTCCAGGCGGCGCTGATCGCGCACGCGGTCAAGCGCCCGGTCCAGCTGATCCATAGCCGCGCCGAGGACCTTGCGCAGGACAAGTTCCGCCCCGCCGCCGCCGCCCGGATGCGCGGCGCGGTCGCCAACGGGCGCATCGCGGCGTGGGACAGCAAGATCGCCGTCCCCGACGTCACCGCGAGCTTCGCCCCGCGCAACCTGCCGGCGATGGCGGGCGCGCCGAAAGCGTCGGCCGAAGGTGTCGACGGGGCGACGCAGTTGCCGTACGACCTCGCCCACGTCCGGGTCGAACATGCACTCGTGCTGACGCCGGTCCCGCTCGGCTTCTGGCGCTCGGTCGGGCACAGCTTCAGCGCGTTCTTCGTCGAAAGCTTCGTCGATGAACTCGCGCACGCCGCGAACGCCGATCCGGGGGCGTTCCGCCTCGCGATGCTCAAGGACCGGCCGCGCCACGCCGCCGTGCTGACCGCCGTGCTCCGTGCCGCCGGGCCGCTCGGGCAGGTCGAACCGGGCATTGGGCGCGGCGTCGCGCTCCACGAAAGCTTCGGCTCGATCGTCGCGCAGGTCGCCGAGGTCGAATGCGCGAAGGACGCCGCGCCGAAGGTCACCCGCGTCTGGGCGGCGATCGATTGCGGCCCGGTCGTCAACCCCGACGGCGTCCGCGCGCAGGTCGAGGGCGGCATCGCCTACGGACTCGGCGCAGCGCTAAAAGGCCGGATCACCTTCGCCGACGGCCGCGTCGAACAGACCAATTTTGACGGCTATCCGGTGCTGATGCTCGCTGAGGCTCCGGCGATCGAGGTGATCATCGTCGGCGGCGAACCCGGCAGCACATCGCCGATGGGCGGCGTCGGCGAGCCCGGAACCCCACCAATCGCGCCCGCCGTCGCCAACGCGATCTTCGCCGCCACCGGTCAGCGTCTGCGCAGTCTCCCGTTCAGCGCATGAGTTTCCTGCCCCCGGATCATCCGCCGGTCGCCTTCGGCCGGGTCGGGATCCTGCTCGTCAACCTCGGGACGCCCGACGCGCCCGAGACCGGGCCGGTCCGGCGTTACCTCGCCGAATTTCTGTCGGACCGCCGCGTCGTCGAGCTGCCGCCGATCTTGTGGCAGCCGCTACTGCGCGGCGTCGTGCTGCTGACCCGCCCGAAGCGAACCGCGGCGAATTACGCCAAGATCTGGGACCGCGACGCGAACGATTCGCCGTTGCGGGTGATAACGGCGGCGCAGGCGGCATCGCTCGCGGCGGCGCTGGGAGCCGGCGTGATCGTCGACTGGGCGATGCGCTACGGGACCCCGTCGATCCCCGACCGGCTGCACGCGCTCAAAGACGCCGGGTGCGAGCGCATCCTGATCGCGCCGCTCTATCCGCAATATTCGAGCGCGACGACGGGCACGGTCAACGATAAGGTGTTCGAAACGCTGATGAAGTGGCGTTGGCAACCGGCGCTACGGACGCTGCCGCCGTACCACGACGATCCGGTCTTCATCGAAGCGCTCGCCGCCTCGTTCCGTGACGGCGTCGCTAAGCTCGATTTTACGCCTGATCTGTTGCTGACGTCGTTCCACGGCATGCCGCGTTCGACGCTCGACAAGGGCGACCCATATCACTGCCAGTGCCGCAAGACCGCGCGGCTCCTCGGTGGCCGCATCGCGACCCCGCTCGAGGTGTCGTTCCAGTCGCGCCTCGGGCGGGCCGAATGGCTCAAGCCATATACCGACGTCACGCTCGCCGAGCTGCCGACGCGCGGCGTGCGCAAGCTCGTCGTGATGTCGCCGGGCTTTTCCGCCGACAACCTCGAAACGCTCGAGGAAGTCGCGATGGAGGGGCGCGCGACCTTCCTCGACGCGGGCGGCACCGATTTCGCCTACCTTCCCTGCCTCAACGCCGACGCGATCGGCAACGCGGCGTTGACCGCTGTCGTACGCCGCGAACTTGCCGGGTGGGTCGCCGCGGCCTAGGGGTCGGGATCAGACTCTGGGGAGAGATCGATCATGGCACGGGTAGCAATCGTCACCGGCGGCACACGCGGCATCGGCGAGGCGATCGCCCTCGCGTTGCAGGAGGCCGGGGTCACGGTCATCGCCAACTACGGCGGCGACGACAAGAAGGCGGCCGAGTTCACCGCGCGCACCGGCATCGCGTCGGTCAAATGGAACGTCGCCGACCATCAGGCGTGCCTCGACGCGGTGGCGAAGATCGAGGCCGAGCACGGCCGGGTCGACATCGTCGTCAACAACGCCGGGATCACCCGCGACGGCACGCTGCTCAAGATGACCTATGAAATGTGGCGCGAGGTGATCGACGTCAATCTGGGCGGCTGCTTCAACATGGCGAAGGCGGCGTTCCCGGGGATGCGCGCCCGCAAGTTCGGGCGGATCGTCAACATCGGCTCGATCAACGGCCAGGCGGGACAATATGGTCAGGTCAATTATGCCGCCGCCAAATCGGGCATCCACGGCTTCACCAAGGCGCTGGCGCAGGAAGGGGCGAAGTTCAACGTCACCGTCAACGCGATCGCGCCGGGGTATATCGACACCGACATGGTCGCCGCCGTTCCAGCCGACGTGCTCGAGAAGATCGTCGCCAAGATCCCGGTCGGGCGCCTCGGCCAGGCGAGCGAGATCGCGCGCGCGGTCGT
>JBBSFF010000290.1:0-3399 GCA_038238995.1 Sphingomonadales bacterium | reverse complement strand
TGCGGCATCACGGTCGCGCCGATGATGCCGATGGCGATGAAAAGCATCGCCGGATGGGTGACGACCTCCGCCGACGGGACAAGGCCGCCGGCAATGGCCGCGAGGCTGGGCTGCGCCATCGCCAGTTCGACCACGAAACACACGGCGATGACGATCAATAGTGCAACGACGAATGCTTCGAGCTGGCGGAAGCCCCGAGCCTGCAACAGTAAGATCAACAGCACATCTAACGCGGTCAGGCACACCCCCCAGACCAGCGGTATTCCGAACAGCAACTGCAGGGCTATCGCCGTGCCGAGAACCTCGGCCAGATCGCACGCCACGATCGCGATTTCGCACATCACCCACAGAACGAAGCTTGCGCGCGGCCCGTAATGCGCGCGGCAAACCTGGGCAAGATCCATCCCTGTCACGATGCCGAGCTTGGCCGACAACGCCTGCAACACCATCGCCATGATGTTCGAAAGAAGAATGACGCTGAGGAGCGTGTAGCCGAAAGCAGAGCCGCCCGCGATGTCGGTCGCCCAGTTTCCCGGGTCCATATAGCCGACCGCGACCATGTAGCCGGGGCCGGCGAATGCAGCCATCTTGCGCCAGAATCCCGCCGCGTGCGGGACTGCTATGCTGCTATGAACCTCCGGGAGACTTCGCCGGCACGTTGGCGCGGCAAAGTCTATCAACGACTCAACGGTCGGCGCGAAGGGTGGGGTCACGGTCGCACTCGCGACGAACCCGATGCCGCGATTCCCGTCGCTGTCGGGTTGGTCACGGCTGCATTCCTTTACGCAAATAACATGCGGAACCTCGCGGATTCAGCTCGTGACGAGCCGCCCATTAGTGCCGTCGGGGAAGAAGCCGCCGCGCGTTACCCCCTTTGCCGGGTTGGCGAAGACAATGTTGTGCACCTGCTGCGGGGTCCGCCCGAACGCGATGCTGTCACTGTCGGCGGGGATGATATTGGCGTGACCATCGATAACGATCGGTTGATCGAGGGCTTCCGGCCCATCGAGGCTATCGCGAACGCCGGAGATTGCACTCGACGCGCTGACTGCCCGGCCACCCATCTTATACAGGACTGACCGGATGACCCCGGCGTGATAGGCTTCGGCGGCGAGAATTCCGGCCGCGTACGTCAAAATCTTCTGGTCGTGAATCAGGTTTGCTGCGGCCTTGTACGCGGTCACCCCGACATCTTCGAACAGGAACGCACCGATATAGAAGCTCATCTCGTCGGCGAACGGATCGAACCCCGGGAGACCCGCGGCCTGTGCGACCGCCTGGAAACCGGCATCGAGGTCGATGGTCGGTCGGGCGATCGCTTTGCTGCCAAGCGCGGTGCGCAGGAATTTGACGTGCGCCAGCTCGTTGCCAGCGATGTCTTGGGCGAACCCCTGACGAACTGGAGTGCTGAAGGCCACCTTGTGCCCGCCGCGCACGGTGCCGCCGAGCGAGCCGCCGGCCGCTTCGTCGAGCGTCTGGCCCCGGACGCCGCGGAGATAATATTCCGCTTCGAGATATTCGAGGTTGAGCGCGAAGTTGAGGATATCGTCGTCTGACACGTTCGCCGCCTCGGCCGGGGTCGACATCATTGCGGCACCGCCCGCCGCGACGAGCGCGGCGAACATCGCCGCCCGCGAGGGATTGGTCGGCGCGTCGCCCGAAGGCGTGACTTGATTGGCCATCATGCGAGCCCCTGCTGGGAGTTGATTTCGAGCGATGAATGACGGACGACACCGTTGACGCCCTGCGGAAAGAAGCCACCGCTCTTCACGTTCTTGCCGGGCGTGCCGTAAGCGATGTTGAGGACCTGCTGCACCTCACGCGGGAAGGCGAGGCCGTTCTCGTCGGTGTTCGAGATGCTGAGCCGGCCGGGCGTCGTCGGTGCTTCGGCCACGACATCGCCATCGAGCGTGTCGCGCGCCTTAGTGATAGCGTTGGCCTTATCGATCAGCGCCGGACCCATTTCGGCGATCTGGGCGCGGATCAGACCCGCATGATAGGCTTCGACCGCGAGGATGCCTGCTGCTTCCGCGACCTTCATGTCGCTGGAGATCCGCTTGGCCGCGCCGGTGTAGGCGGAAACCCCGACATCCTCGAACAGGAACGCCCCGAGCAGGAACGATTCCTCGTCGGCGAACGGATCGAAACCCGCACCGAGGCCCGCCAGCTCGCCGACCGCGGCGAAAGCGGCGGTGAAGTCGATCGCCGGGCGGCTCATCTCGACGAGCAGCTTGCCCTTGATCGCGCGGCGGATGAAGGTGACGTGGTTGTTTTCGTCATTGGCGATCTCCGCCATGAATTCCCGGATGTAGGGGGTGCGAAATGTCACCTGACGACCACCGGTGACGCCCTTCGGGCTGGGCCCAAGCAGATCGTTGCTCAGCCCCACGCCGTTGACGCCGCGCAAATAATACTCGGCTTCGAGATACTCGAGATTGAGCGCGAAATTGAGCACGGGCGCGTCGGTCAACGGGCTCGGCGTCAGTGCCAGACCGATGCCTTGCGGCACGATCCGTGCGCAACTAGTGGCACCGACCGCCACTGCCGAGGCCATCGTCGCGCGGAGCATGTGGCGCCGATTGAGGAGTGCTAGGTGTTCGAGCATCGCGGGCCTCCGAAGGTTCAGGCGCTGTTTGTGGACGAACGTCCGGGGTGTGGGGTTAGTTCCGGCTGGGGGCGGAATGACACCCTAAGAGCTGACGTCCTTCGGCCATAGGTATTCGCCGGTAAGGAGGATATGCGCCCATCCGAGCGGTGAGATATGGGCGAGAAGATTGTCGGGCGTATCTAGCCCGTCTTATTCATGAGCCTTTCCGCTGCGGCTTTTCTGACTCGGTTTTGCGGCTTGGCGATGGACGCGGGACGCAGTTTTCTGCGGCGCGGGGGACAGCGCGATTTCGGATGTTGGCGGGTTTGCGGGGATGGGCTTGATCGGCGGCACGGCCGCACCGGCTATGGGCTTGCGGCGCGCAAGCTGACGGCGACATGGCGGAACAGGAGCGCATCACAAAACGGGGGCAACCCGGTTTGAGCGGGTGGTAAGGCAAACGTCCCGATGTTTGCCCGATCGTTGGCTTTGCCCATCATCGCTAGCGCGCGCTCGTGAAGCAGGGTAAAGTAAACGGGTTAGCAAAACAACGACAACGGTGGCCGCCATTTGACGCCTTTGCTGCCCAGAAGGGATCGGCGCTTGCTTATTGGCTATGCCCGAGTGTCGACCGAGGACCAGCATCTCGACCTTCAGCACGACGCGTTGAAAAAGGCCGGTTGCGAAAAGACCTTCGAGGACAAGAAGTCGGGTGCCAAGGCGGATCGGTCGGGGTTGGCGGCGGCGCTGGAGTGTGCGCGTGCGGGGGACCAACTCGTCGTCTGGCGCCTTGATCGGCTCGGCCGGTCGCT
>JBBSFF010000289.1:0-3412 GCA_038238995.1 Sphingomonadales bacterium | reverse complement strand
TCGGTGCAATAGCCCTTGATCACCGGGGTCAGCAGCCCGATCAGATCGTCGGCGGTCTGGCGCTCGTCGGGCGTTGCCGCCTTGTGGCTGAGGTCGACCTGGAGCGCGCCCCACAGGATCAGCGCGCGCGCGCCTTCGTTGAACGCGCGCCCGTCCATCAGCATCCGGCGGACGTCGGCGTGGACGATAATGGGGTCGGCCTTGGCCGCCGTCGGTGCCCCGGCGAGCGCCTTCCCCTGCACCCGGTCGCGGGCATAGATTGCGGCGTTCTGATACGCGACCTCGCCCTGCGCGAGGCCCTGGACCCCGACGCCAAGGCGGGCGGCATTCATCATGATGAACATCGCGCGGAGGCCCTTGTTCTCCTCGCCGATCAGATAACCGGTCGCGCCGTCGTAGTTCATCACGCACGTCGCGTTGGCGTGGATGCCCATCTTGTGCTCGATCGAGCCGCAGATGACGCCGTTGCGCGCGCCGAGTGCGCCGTCGTCGCCGACGATGAACTTCGGCACGATGAACAGGCTGATGCCCTTCACAGTGTCGGGCGCGCCGGTCGTCTTCGCCAGCACGAGGTGAATAATGTTGTCCGACAGGTCGTGCTCGCCCGCCGAGATGAAGATCTTGGTGCCGGTGACCTTGTACGTCCCGTCTGCCTGCGGCGCGGCGCGGGTGCGGATCAGGCCGAGGTCGGTGCCGCACTGCGGCTCGGTCAGGTTCATCGTGCCGGTCCAGCGGCCCTCGACCATCTTCGGCAGATACGTCCGCTTCTGCGCGTCGGAGCCGACCGCCTCGATCGCGCGCTGCGCGCCTTCGTTGAGCCCGGGATACATTGAAAACGCCATGTTCGCGCTCGACAGATATTCGGCGATCGCGGTGCCGACGACGTGCGGCAGCCCCTGCCCGCCGTACGCGGCGTCGGCGGTCAGCGTCCCCCAACCGGCGTCGACGAAGGCATCATATGCCGCCTTGAAACCCGCGGGTGTCGTCACCGAGCCGTCGAAGTGGCGGGTGCAGCCTTCCTGATCCCCGCTAAGGTTGATCGGCTGGAGGACGCCCTCACAGAACTTCGCGCCTTCCTCGAGGATCGCCTGCACCACGTCGGGGGTTGCGTCGGCGAAACCCGGCAGGTTCGAGAATTTCTCGAGGCCGACGACCGCGCTCAGGACGAACTGCGTGTCTTTGACCGGGGCGCGATAGGCGGGCATCAGTGATGACTTTCCGGATTGTCGCCAAGCTGATCCTCGACGATGGCGCAAAAGGATTGCAATTCGTTGATCGTGGCGTCGATATCGGCCTTTTGTTCGGCGAGCAGCGCGATCCGGTTACGACATTTCTCGAGCGTCACGCGGCGCTGCCTCACCCGCCCGTCGCCGAGATCGTACAGGTCGATCATCTCTCGAATCTCGGCGAGGCTGAAGCCGACGTTCTTCGCGCGCAGTATCCACGCCAGCCGGTTGCGATCGCGCCGCGAATAGACGCGGTTCTGGCCGTTGCGCGTCGGCGCGATCAGCCCCTGATCCTCGTAGAAACGGATCGCGCGCGGGGTGACGTTGAACCCGGTGCTCAGCTCGGTGATCGTGAACGTCTGCGCGCCGCACGGCGGCGGCGGCACGGCGACATGGGCGAAGGCGGTGGGTGGCTCGTCGAGCATCGACCCCCTGTACTTGACGTTAGCGTCAACGGCAAGATCAGGCGGCGACGGGCTCCGCCGGAACTGCGCCTTGCGGAGTGGCGTCGCGCCGGTAAGCGGCGCGAATGGCGGCGCTGGTCAGACCCGCACCGTCGGGCCGCCAGCCGGGCGGACCGAACATCAGACCCGGCCAGTGCCGCACCGGGTACGCCCGGAGATCGCGCGCAATGGCCTGCCATTCGTGGAACGCGATCGTGACCGGGTTGACGCTGCCAACCGGCGTGACCAACCCGAACTCGACCGGGTCGTCGTCGCGTTCGGCGACATAGGTGCCGAACAGCCGGTCGAAGACCAGGGTTACGCCGCCGTGGTTGCGATCGAGATAGTCGGCGTTGCGCCCGTGGTGAACCCGATGCGACGAGGGCGTATTGAGCCAGCCCTCGACGAGCGGGAGCCGGGCGATCAGCACCGTATGCAGCCAGCTCTGGTAGAACAGGTTCGCCGCGAGCATCGTCGCCACCGCCACCGGATGGAACCCGATCAGCATCAGCGGTAAATGGAAGACGAACCCGCCCGAAATGAGCCCGGTCCAGCCCAGCCGGTACGAGGCGAGGATATTGAGCTCCTCCGGCGTGTGGTGAACCGCGTGCGTCGCCCACAGCCAGCGCACCTCGTGGCTGGACCGATGAAACCAGTAATAGGTAAACTCGACACCGATGAACAACGCCACCCAGCTCAACGCCGAGTGCATTGGGATCGTCGCGAGACGCACCTGCCAAACCGCGAAGCTCAGCAGCCCGAAACCACTCCCCTTGGCGACGGCGCCGATGATCCGCTGACCGAGACCGATGCCGAGCGTCGCGAAGGTTTCGCCGAGCGAATATCGCGCCAGCCCGCGTCGCCGCAGCACCCAGAGTTCGACGAGCACCATCGCGACGAATACAGGCATGAAGTACCAGAACAACGGCCCATTCAATCCCACGCGCGGTCCCTCCAGCCAACACGGTGTACTAGCACGGCATGTCACCGAACACCAGCGCGCCGTCGCCCGAAACCGCGCGGTAAAAGCATGACCGCGCGCCGGTGTGGCACGCCGGGCCAGCGGGCGTTACCCGCAACCACAGGGCATCCTGGTCGCAGTCGATCCGCAGCTCGACGACCGCCTGGGTATTCCCCGACGTCGCGCCCTTGTGCCAAACCTCGGCGCGGGACCGGCTCCAGTAATGCGCTTCGCCGGTCGCAATCGTCGCGGCGAGCGCGGTCGCGTTCATATGCGCGACCATCAGCACCGCGCCGGTCGCGGCGTCGGTCGTGACCGTCTGGATCAAGCCGCGGTCGTCCCATTTCGGGTCGAGTATGGCTCCGGCCTCGCGGGCGGTATCGCTCAATTCGCGGCTCCTGTGACAAATCGGTGACGGCTTTGGGGGCGACAGCGCCGCCGCCCGCGCCTATATGGCAGCCAAGCAGCCGCCCTGGGGAGTCCCGATGGACGACTTTACTTGCCACCCCTTCGACGACGACCATTTGCATGAGGAATGCGGGGTCATCGGCGTTTATGGAGCCGAAGGCGCGGCGGCGATTTGCGCGCTCGGCCTGCACGCACTCCAGCATCGCGGGCAGGAAGCCGCCGGAATTACCAGCTTCGACGGCAGGGACTTCCACACCCACCGCGCGATGGGCCATGTCGCCGGCAATTTCGACCGCGACGAGGTCATCCGCATGCTGGTCGGGCGGGTCGCGATCGGCCATGTGCGCTATTCGACGACCGGCGAAACCGCGATG
>JBBSFF010000288.1:0-3414 GCA_038238995.1 Sphingomonadales bacterium | reverse complement strand
TGCGCCATCGCCGCGTGGAGATAGTCGGTCAGCGCCTGCCACCCCGCGAGCACCGGACGGTCGAGCGCCGCTGCGCGCAACGACCGCAGCGACGCCGCCTCGACGAATTTGCACGCCGCCGCGCCCCCGGCCGACAGCCCCTCGACCCGCGAAAGTTCGGCCGGCGACGCTGCCAGGACCGCCGGGAACGAGCCGAATTCGCTCAACAGACGCTTTGCCAATGGCTTAGTATCGCGCCGCGGGATCGCCAATCCAAGAATATATTCAAGGAGTTCGTAGTCGAGAAAGGCATCGCCGCCGCCTTCGAGCAGCCGCGCGCGAAGCCGTTCGCGGTGCCCCGCCGACTCGGTTTCAGGCGGCGTAGGGGGGATGGCTCAGCCCGGCGGGACTTGTCGTGAACACCTCGCAGCCGGTTTCGGTGACCCCGACCGAATGTTCGAATTGCGCCGACAGCGAGCGGTCGCGCGTCACCGCTGTCCAGCCGTCATCGAGCAATTTGACCTCGGCACGCCCCAAATTGATCATCGGCTCTATCGTGAAGAACATGCCGGGGCGCAGGACCGGGCCCTTGCCCGGCCGCCCGACGTGGACGACGTTCGGCGCGTCGTGGAACACGCGGCCGACGCCGTGGCCGCAGAAATCGCGGACCACCGAGCAACGCTGGGCTTCGGCAAACGATTGAATCGCAAAGCCGATATCGCCGAACGTCGCGCCCGGCGTTGCCGCCGCGATCCCACGTTGGAGGCATTCCCACGTAATGTCTACCAGCCGCCGCGCCTTCAAGGGCACGTCGCCGACGAGGTACATCCGGCTTGTATCGCCGTGCCAGCCGTCGACGACGATAGTGACATCGATGTTGACGATATCGCCGTCCTTGAGCCGCTTCGCGCCCGGAATTCCGTGACAAACCACATGGTTGACACTGATGCACGACGCATGTGCGTAGCCGCGGTAGAAGATCGTCGCGGGAACGTGGCCGGTTTCCATGACGAACTCGTGGACCAGCCGGTCGAGGTCGGCGGTCACCGCCTCGGGAACGACGTAAGGCACGAGCATGTCGAGCACCCGCGCCGCGAGCTGCCCGGCGGCGCGCATCCCGGCGAAACCCTCGGCTCCGTGCAGCTTGATCGCATTCGACGGCTCGTCGAGCGCATCGGCGGTGGCGGCGTAGTTCATGTCCGTCACGTAAGCCGCCGGGTGCGACGTGGCAACCGCCCCGACGCGGTCGACACTGTGCCTGCGCTCGGCTAAACCGCGTCATGGCCACCGCCCCCGCCACCGACCGAATCTACACGGCCGCGCTCGTCGTCATCGGCGACGAAATCCTGTCGGGGCGGACGCAGGACGCCAATACAGCCTATCTGGCGAATTGGCTCGGGGTGCAGGGTATCCGGCTGCGCGAGGTGCGGGTCGTCGCCGACGATATGGCGGCAATCGCCGCTGCGGTTAATCCGCTGCGGATGGCGCACGACTATCTTTTCACCACCGGCGGCATCGGCCCGACCCACGACGACATCACCGTCGACGCCATCGCCGCCGCCCTCGGCGTGCCCGTCGTCCACCACCCGCAAGCCGTCGCACTGCTCGAAAAATACTATGGCGACAAGATCACCGAAACCCGCCTGCGCATGGCGCGCGTCCCCCAAGGTGCTGAATTGATTGCCAATCCGCGGACGCAAGCGCCCGGAATCCGCGTCGGCAACGTGTTCATCATGGCCGGCGTTCCGGCGATCACACGGTCGATGCTCGCCTCGCTCGATGGCCTGCTCCCCGGCGGCCTGCCGGTGCTGACGCGGACGATCGCGGCATGGACCTATGAAAGCCGCGTCGCTGAACTCCTTGCAAACATTGAAAAAACGCACGACGGTATCCAGATCGGGAGTTACCCGTTCTGGCGCGAAGGCAAGACGGGGGCGAACTTCGTCCTTCGCAGCGTCGATCGCCCGACGCTCGATACCACTGCGACCGCGTTAATCGCCGCGCTTGCCGACGAAGGCATCGACGCGATCGACGGCGAATTATGAGGATCTTGGCGCGATGAAGGCTCTCAAGCTGATCGGCTTCGGCGCATTGCTCGCGCTGTTCATCCTGTTCGCATTCAACAACTGGGTGCGCGTCCCGGTCGATCTGCCCGACGGGTCGAAGGTATTGATCTTCCTGCCGATTATCGTTCTATTGTCGATCCTGGTCGGCTGGCTGCCGATGCTGCTCGTCCATTTCGCGTCGCGTTCGACATGGCGGCGACGGACGGCGCGGGTCGAGCGGCTGCTCGACGAGGCACAGGCGGCGGGTCCGCGCGTCGCGTCGCCCCTCGCCACGCCGTCGAGCTTCACGCCGACCGCGTGAGCCCCAACCCGATCTACGTCGCCATCGACACCGCCGACGCGCGCCGTGCGCGCAAGCTCATCACCGCGGTCGCGCCACACGTCGGCGGGATTAAGGTTGGGCTGCAGTTCTTCGCCGCGAATGGCCCGGCGGGCGTCCGCCGCCTTGCCGAGCACGGGTTGCCCCTGTTCATCGATCTGAAATTCCACGATATTCCGAATACGGTGTCGCGTGCGGTGCAGTCGATCGGCACGCTCGGACCGGCGATCATCACGGTCCACGCGGCCGGTGGTAAAGCGATGATGATCCGGGCGAAGAAGGTCGCGCCGCCAACGACGAAGGTCGTGGCGGTCACGGTGCTGACCAGCCTGTCGGATCGCGATCTCGCGTCGACTGGCGTCGGCGAAACCGCGTCGTTGCAGGTCGAGCGTCTGGCCCGCCTCGCCCGCTCGTGCGGCCTCGACGGAATCGTCTGCTCCGCGCTCGAAGTCGCGGCGGTCAAGGCGGTGTGGCAAGATGGTTTCTTCGTCGTTCCCGGCATCCGACCGGCAGACACCGAAAGCGGCGACCAAAAGCGGATGGGGACGCCCAACGCCGCTCGCCGCAGCGGGGCGTCGATCCTTGTCATCGGGCGACCGATCACCGCCGCCGCCGACCCCGCCACTGCTGCCGCCGCGATCGCGGCGACGCTGTGAGCCTCGCCATCAAGATTTGCGGACTGTCGACTCCGCACGCGGTCGATGCTGCCATCGGCGCAGGGGCAAGCCATGTCGGCTTCGTTTTCTTCGCGCCGTCGCCCCGAGACGTCGCCCCCGATCGCGCGGCGGCGTTGGGCAGCCGGGTCCCGTCGCACGTCGCCCGCGTGGGCGTGTTCGTCGATCCCGATGACGCGCTGCTCGACCGGACCGCGCCCGGGCTCGACGCGATCCAGCTCCATGGTGGCGAAACCCCGGCGCGCGTCGCCGAGGTCCGCCGCCGCTACGGCAAGCCGGTCTGGCGCGGGGTTGGCGTCGCTACTCGCGACGATATCGACGAAGCGGTCGCGATCTTCGGCGGCACAGCCGATCGATTGCTGTTCGATGCCAAAGC
>JBBSFF010000287.1:0-3425 GCA_038238995.1 Sphingomonadales bacterium | reverse complement strand
CGCAGCGCAGCATAACCCCGTCGTCATTCCCGCGAAAGCGGTAACCCATCTCCCGAATTTCCGGTGATGGGTCCCCGCTTTCGCGGGAATGACGGCAAATGACGAACAGGGACCACCCCACCGCCCCATGATCGCCGCAGCGCTCGCCTTTTACCTGTTCGCCGGGTTCGTCATCCTTGGCGGAGCGCTGACGATCCTGTCGCGCAATCCGGTGCATTCGGTGCTGTGGCTGATCCTGTCGTTCTTCAACGCCGCCGGGTTGTTCGTGCTGCTCGGGGCCGAGTTTCTCGCGATGGTCCTGGTGATCGTCTATGTCGGCGCGGTCGCGGTGCTGTTCCTGTTCGTCGTGATGATGCTCGACGTCGACTTCGCGCAGCTACGCGCGGGGTTCGCAAAATATCTGCCGTTCGGGCTCGGGCTCGCGGTGGTGATCCTCGCGGAGCTGCTGCTCGTCCTCGGCGGCGGCAGCTTCGGGGTCAGCGTCCCCGCGCCTGCGCACGCGCCGGTGATCGCCGGGATGACCAACACTCAGGCGTTGGGCGCGCTGATCTACACCCGCTACGTCTTCATCTTCCAGGCGGCGGGCATGGTCCTGCTGACCTCGATGATCGGCGCGATCGTCCTCACCCACCGCCAGCGCCCCGGCGTCCGCAAGCAGAGCATCGCCGCGCAGAATGCGCGCACGCCGGCGCAGGCGACGTCGAAGGTCCGCCCCGTCAGCGGCGAAGGCGTGACGCTGTGAGCGGGCAGCCGTCGGGCGGGGGTCGAGCATGATCGGTTTGGGGCACTACCTCGCGGTCGGCGCGATCCTGTTCGTGCTCGGCGTGCTCGGCATCATCGTCAACCGCAAGAACGTCATCATCATCCTGATGTCGATCGAGCTGATCCTGCTCGCGGTCAACATCAACCTCGTCGCCTTCTCGTCGTTCGCGCACGACCTCGTCGGGCAGGTGTTCGCGATGTTCGTGCTGACCGTCGCGGCCGGAGAGGCGGCGATCGGGCTCGCGATCCTCGTCGTTTACAACCGCAACCGCGGGACGATCGCGGTCGACGATATCAACCAGATGAAGGGGTGAGGGGCATGATCCAGCTCCTCGTCTTCCTGCCGCTCGCTGCCGCGCTGATTGCCGGCCTCGGCAACCGGATGCTCGGCGACGGGGTCGCCAAGTCGGTCACCACCGCCGCGCTGTTCGTCTCGGCGGGCCTTGCGTGGGTCGTGTTCACGCAGGCCGGGCTCGGCCACGCGGCGGGCTACACGCTGCCCGTGCTCGACTGGATCGATTCGGGCGACCTGCATGTCGCGTGGGCGTTCAAGATCGACGCGCTGACGAGCGTCATGCTCGTCGTCATCACCACCGTCTCGGCGCTCGTCCACCTGTACAGCTGGGGGTACATGGCCGAGGACCCCGACCAACCGCGGTTCTTCGCGTACCTCAGCCTGTTCACCTTCGCGATGCTGATGCTGGTGACCGCCGACAATCTCGTCCAGATGTTCTTCGGCTGGGAGGGGGTCGGGCTCGCCTCGTACCTGCTGATCGGGTTCTGGTATTACAAGCCGAGCGCCAACGCCGCCGCGATCAAGGCGTTCGTCGTCAACCGCGTCGGCGACTTCGGCTTCTCGCTCGGCATCTTCGGCACGTTCCTCGTCTTCAAGTCGGTCAAGCTCGACGTCATTCTTGCCGCCGCCGCGGGCATGAAGGGGGCGACGTTCAGCTTTCTGGGCGCGCCGGTCGACGTGATGACGTGCCTGTGCCTGCTGCTGTTCGTCGGCGCGATGGGCAAGTCGGCGCAGCTCGGCCTGCACACGTGGCTCCCCGACGCCATGGAGGGCCCGACCCCGGTGTCGGCGCTGATCCACGCCGCGACGATGGTCACGGCAGGCGTGTTCATGACCTGCCGCCTGTCGCCGATGTTCGAGACGAGCGCGACGGCGCTGACCGTCGTCACCTATGTCGGCGCGGCGACCGCGCTGTTCGCGGCCACCGTCGCGTGCGTCCAGACCGACATCAAGCGCGTCATTGCCTATTCGACCTGCTCGCAGCTCGGCTATATGTTCTTCGCCGCCGGGTCGGGTGCGTACGGCGCGGCAATGTTCCATCTGTTCACCCACGCGTTCTTCAAGGCGTTGCTGTTCCTCGGCGCGGGCGCGGTGATCCATTCGATGCACCACGAGCAGGACATGCGTTTTTACGGTGCCTTGCGGAAATCGCTGCCGCTGACCTTTGCGGCGATGACGATCGGCACGCTGTCGCTGACCGGCTTCTTCTTCACCTCCGGCTATTATTCGAAGGACGCGATCCTCGAGGCGGCGTTCGCGCGCGGCACCGAGGCGGGGTATGTCGCCTTCGCGATCGGCGCGTTCGTCGCGCTGCTGACCAGCTTCTATTCGTGGCGGCTGGCGTTCCTGACCTTCTTCGGGAACCCGCGATGGGCGGGCAGCGAGCACATCGCGCACGCGGCCCACGGTAATGGCGATGACCACGATACCGAATCGACGAACGACAGCGTCGGGCTCGAGCACGATCATGCCCCCGTCGCGTCGCAGGTTCCGACCGGGACCGGGGGCTACCACCCACACGAAAGCCCATGGACGATGCTGGTGCCGCTTGCCGTGCTTAGCATTGGCGCGCTGTTCGCCGGGTTCGTTTTCCACGACGCCTTCCTCTCGCCCGAAGGCGGGGCCGCGTTCTGGCGCGGCTCGGCGGTGTTCGATGCGCACCTCGCCACCGCGACCGAGGCGCTGCCGGCGTGGGTCGTGTGGACCCCGGCGGTCGCCTTCTTCGCCGGTCTCGGCCTCGCCGCACAATATTATTTGCGCGACACGGAAGCCCCGGCGCGCTTCGTCAAGGCGTTCGGCGGGCTGTACGCCTTCCTCGTCCACAAATGGTATTTCGACGAGCTCTACGGCCTCGTCTTCGTCCGCGGCGCATTGTTCTTCGGGCGGCTGTTCTGGCAGCGCGGCGACCAAGGCCTGATCGACCGCTTCGGCCCTGACGGGGTCGCCGGCGCGGTTGCGGGGTCGGCCGCCGTCGCCAAGCGTTTCCAGTCGGGTTACGTCTACAGCTACGCGCTGATGATGCTGATCGGCGTCGCGGCGGCAGCGACATGGTTCGTGCCGCGGGTGTTCGAGTGAGCTTCCCCATTCTCTCGGTCATCATCCTGCTGCCCATCGTCGCTGCCGTCTGGGTGCTCCTCGCGCCGGGGGGCGAGGACGCGCGTGCGGTCAACGCCCGCATCACCGCGGCCGTCGTGACGCTGATCGAACTCGCGCTGGGCGTCGCGCTGTGGGTCAGTTTCGACACCGGCAGCGCGGCGTTCCAGTTCGTCGAGCGGGTCGACCTGTTCGCGCCGTTCCTGTCGTGGCACCTCGGCATCGACGGCATCGCGCTGATGCTGATCGTTCTGTCGACCTTCCTGATGCCCTT
>JBBSFF010000286.1:0-3446 GCA_038238995.1 Sphingomonadales bacterium | reverse complement strand
GCCCTTGAACAACGGGCCGTCGATTCCGACCGCGCCGCGGAAGGTCTTGGTTTCGGTCTGATATTCGCGCGGGCCGCAATCGATGCAGCGGAAGCGGAACGCGATCGGCTTGCCGTAATTGCCGTTGCCGATCGTGTGGATGCCGGTCTTGCCGATCGCCGGCAGCACCGCCGAAATGCTGTCGAAGACGCTGTTGTACGTCGTCGTCGTCAAGGTGTTGAGCGGATAGGCGATCGGCAGCGAGGTGTTGTTCGCCGAATACTGGTTATTCGAAAAGATCTTGCTCGAATTAGCGTCGGAGCCGGTAACTTCGCCGAAAATCTCGTGGCTGCCGATCTTCGCCGTCGCGCGCCCGTAATAGGTCAAGGTCTGGATCGGCTGCTGCAGCGTCGCCGCGCGGCCCGTGTCCCACGCGCAGGCGAGTGCCGCGGTCGGGGTATTGTACAGCACCGAATCATAGTTCAGCCCGCCGTCGACCGAGGCGCAGCCCGCGCCGCCGGGCAGCCGCAGCGGATTGACGCCGCCCGATGCCGGGGTCGTCGTCCCGGGAATGAAGAAGCCGGGGTTGGCGAGGAGCGAGGTCGTCCCCGTCGTGCCGCCGAGGAGCGTGCCGCCCTGGGTGATGCCGACGCCGGTGGCGGTCGGGTTGATCGGGAACGCGGTGGCGTACGGCGTCCCGCGCGTGTCGATCGACAGGCCGCGATTGGGCTGGTTGCCGTTGACGAAGTCGCGGTCGCGTCCGAACAGCGCGCTGTTCCAGCTCTTGCTGACCGAGCCCATGATGTTGAAGCCCTGGTCGTCGAGCTTGCCGTATCCCGCCGTCGCCGACAGGCGATAGATCGGGCTGTCGCCGCGGTCGGTGATGTCGGAAAATGCCGACACGTCAATACCGGTGAAATCGGTCTTGGTGATGAAGTTGATCACGCCGCCGACCGCGTCGGTGCCGTAGATCGCCGACGCGCCGTCCTTGAGGACTTCGACGCGTTCGATCGCCGCGAACGGAATCTGGTTCACGTCGACCGCCGAGCCCTGCAGGCCGTGCGCGGCGACGCGGCGGCCGTTGAGCAGGACGAGGGTCGATGCGCTGCCCTGCCCGCGCAAATTCGCTGCCGATAGACCGTTCGTGCCGCGCGCTGCCCCGGAGACGACGTCGGAGTTCGACGCGAGATTGTCCGCGCCGTTGCCGTTGACCGCGAGGAACGAGATCAGCTGCTCGGGGCTGTTGATGCCTTCGCGCAGGAAGTCCTTGTTGGTCACGATCTGCAGCGGCAGCGCGCTGTCGTTCGGATTCTGCTTGATGCGCGAGCCCGTGATCAGAATGTCGACCGGCTCGGCTTCAGGCGCCGGCTTGGTCGTCGGTGGGGCGGATGGCGCGGCCTGCGCCCGGGCGACGCCGGGCACCAGACAAGCAAGCGCGGTCAACGCGGTGCCGGAAATCAGCAAGGTCTTGAACGATGTCGATTTGCGCATTGCGACTCCCCCGCCGCAGCCCCCGCGACGCCGATTGTCAAATAACAGTAATGTGGCGGAACGATCTAGTTTCTGTTGCAATCGCCCTCGCCGGACGCGGGCTTCATGGCGGATTTGCCCGCGACCGTGGCGCGCGCGCAACAGCTTGACGCCGACGCCGCCGCCGTGGCCGATAGGCCTGACGGGCAGCGGCGCGCGCGGGTCGAGGGAGGGGTAATCGATGGCGGTCGTCATGCCCGCGCCGGCGGCGGCAGCGCTCGCCGTGCCCGGGCCCGATGCGGCGCGACGCCGGTTCGCGCTGTACCTGCTGCTCGGCTTTTCGGCCGGGCTGCCGTATTACATGTTCTCGACGATCCTGTCGGCGCGACTTGCGAAGCACGGGGTCGATCTCGTCATCATCGGCTTTTTCGGCTGGGTGCAGCTGCTACCGACCTTCAAATTCCTGTGGGCGCCGCTGCTCGACCGCTTCTCGGTTCCGGGTTTCGGGCGTTTCTTCGGTCAGCGCCTTGGCTGGATCATGCTGGCGCAGCTCGGCATTTTCGCCGCGATGGTCGCGATGGCGTTCACGTCGACCGACGCAAGCCTGCCGCTTACCGCGCTGTTCGCGGTGTTGCTCGCCTTCTGGACGACGACGCTCGAGGTATCGGCGGACGCGTGGCGGATCGAGCTCGCGCTGACGCCCGAAACGCAGGGGCCGCTCGCGGCGGCGAACCTGTGGGGCTACCGCAGTGCGATGGTCGCAGCGGGCAGCGGCGCGCTGATCGTCGCCGACCACGCCAACTGGACGTGGGCGTATCTGGTCGTCGCCGCCGCCGCGTTCGCGCCGCTGCCGATCCTCGCGACGATGCGCCCCGACCGCGAGCGGTCGGGTTCGCGCGGCGTCGCCCTGACGACCGGCCTGTTCGCGAGCGTCGCGGTGATTGGCGCTTCGCTGGTGATCGCCGCGACGGTCGGCGTGGGGGTGCTGCGCGCCGCCGCCGCGATCGGGATCAGCGCCAGGACCGATGCGACGACGACCGTGCTCGCGCTGTGTCTGCTGCCGTTCGTCGTCATGGCGGCGCTGCTGCCGCGGATCGTGAATCTGCCGGCCGCGGCGTGGGCGCGGCGATCGACGATGCTCGGGCCGTACGTCGATATCTTCTGGCGCTTCGGCTATCCGGTGCTGCCGCTGCTCGCGTTCGTCACCTTCTACCGGATGGGCGACGTCCTGGCGCTCGCGCTGTCGAAGCCGCTCGAGATCGCGAAGCACTATGATCTGACGACGATGGGCATCGCCGACGGCTTCGTCGCGCTGCCGAGCAGCATGGCTGGCGTGGCGCTCGGGGCGTTGCTTGCGGTGCGGATCAACCTCATCCGCGCGCTCGCGCTCGGCGCGATCGGCTCGGCGCTCGGCAACTGGATCTTCGTCTGGTTGTGGTTTGCGCCGGTCGGCCCGCGCGTGATCTATCTCGCCACCGCGCTTGATCAGTTCGCGCACGGCATGGAGGGCGCGATCTTCGTCGTCTACCTGTCGATGCTGGTCAACCCGAAGTACCCGGGCGCGCAATATGCGTTCCTGTCGGGTTTCGCCTTCCTGCTGCCGCGGCTGTTGGCGGGGGCGGGCGGGAACATCGTCACGCGCATCGGCTTCGACGGCTTCTTCTGGTTGTCGGGCGCGCTCAGCCTCGCGGCGGTGCTGTTCCTGCCGGTGATCGCCCGGGCCAAGCCGCGCGCGGCCGCCGCGTGATCGACCGCGCCTTTGCCCATGCCGCCGCCGCGGTCGCCGCCGGGCGCATCCCCGGGGCGACGCTCGGCATCGTCGACGCCGCAGGCCGCCGCGCGGTACGGGTCGCGGGGCACGCGGCGCTCGTGCCCGAACGCGAGGTGCTGACGCCCGACCACTGGTTCGATCTCGCTTCGCTGACCAAGGTCATCGCGACGACGACCATGATCCTGCGCCTCGCCGAGCAGGGACGGCTCGAGCTCGACGCGCCGCT
>JBBSFF010000285.1:0-3470 GCA_038238995.1 Sphingomonadales bacterium | reverse complement strand
TCATCGTCACCGCGGCGGTCGCGGGCAAGCTGCTCGATCCGTTCTCGCCCGCGCGGCTGCTCGCGGTCGCGAGCGGGGTCGCCGGGGCGGCTTTCGTCGTCGCGCTGATCGGGGTCGTGGGGGTTGAGCGCAACGCCCCCAGGATGCCGGCGAGCGATACGCCGAAGGTCGATTTCGCCGTCGCCCTGCGCGAAATCTGGGCCGACCCGCGGGCGCGGCGGTTCACCATTTTCGTCTTCGTCTCGATGCTCGCGTATAGCGCGCAGGACCTGATTCTCGAGCCGTTCGCGGGCCTGCTGTTCGGTTTCACCCCGGGCGAGTCGACGAGTCTGTCGTCGGTCCAGCACGGCGGCGTCCTGCTCGGCATGATCCTCGTCGGCATCGCCGGCAACGCGTTCGCGGGGCGCGCCGGATGGATGCGCAGCTGGACGATCGCCGGGTGCGTCGGCTCGGCGGCGGCGCTCGCCGGCCTTGCCGCCGCCGCGGTGATGGCGCCGGCGTGGCCGCTGCGCCCGACTGTCTTCGTCCTCGGCTTCGCCAACGGGGTCTTCGCCGTCGCCGCGATCGGCTCGATGATGGGCCTCGCCGGGAGCGGCGGGCCGGGCCGCGAAGGCGTCCGCATGGGCGTGTGGGGCGCGGCGCAGGCGATCGCCTTCGGCCTCGGCGGCTTCGTCGGCGCGGCCGGCGTCGATATCGGCCGCCGCCTGCTCGGCTCGACTCCGTCGGCATATCTCGTCGTGTTCGCGGTCGAAGGCGCGGTCTTCCTCGTCGCCGCGATGCTCGCCGCGCGCATCGATGCGCCGGTCGCCGCTCCCGATTTTCCTGCACCCGCGCTCGCCAAAGGATGACGCATGGCCGAATCTGAAATCGTCGATGTCGTCGTCGTTGGCGGCGGCCCGTCGGGGGCGACCGCCGCGACCGATCTCGCCCGCGCCGGACGCAACGTCGTGTTGCTCGACCGTGCCGGGCGGATCAAGCCGTGCGGCGGAGCGATCCCGCCACGGCTGATGAAGGACTTCGCGGTCCCCGAATCGGTTCTCGTCGGTCACGCCAAGGCGGCGCGGATGATCGCGCCGTCGGACCGCGCGGTCGACATGCCGATCGAGGGCGGCTTCGTCGGCATGGTCGATCGCGGCGAATTCGACGAATGGCTGCGCGAGCGCGCGGCGACCGCCGGGGCGACCCGCCAGACGGGAACCTTCGAGACGATCGAGACCGATCCTGACGGCACGACCGTCGTCGTCTTCCGTCCCAAGGGCGCGGCGCGGCACGACGCGCTCCAGCGGCTGCGGACGCGGTCGGTGATCGGGGCCGACGGCGCGCGGTCGGGGGTCGCCCGCACCGCGCTCAAGGGGGCCGAGCGCATCCCGTGCGTCTTCGCCTATCACGAGACGATCGCGACGCCGCCGGGCAGCGGCTTCGACCGCGAACGCTGCGACATCTATTATCAGGGCAAATTGTCGCCCGATTTCTACGCGTGGATCTTCCCGCACGGCGACACGACGAGCGTTGGCGTCGGCAGCGCCAACAAGGGCTTCTCGCTCAAGGATTCGGTCGCGACGTTGCGCGCCGACACCGGGCTCGACGCGTGCCCGACGATCCGCCGCGAAGGCGCGCCAATCCCGCTCAAGCCGCTGAAGAAGTGGGACAATGGCCGCAACATCGTCGTCGCCGGCGATGCCGCGGGGGTCGTCGCCCCGGCGTCGGGGGAGGGCATTTATTACGCGATGACCGCCGGGCGTTACGCCGCCGAATCGGTCGACGCCTATCTCGCGACGGGGAATTCGAAGGAACTCGCGGGCGCGCGCAAAAAATTCATGAAGGCGCACGGTCGCGTCTTCTGGATCCTCGGGATCATGCAGTATTTCTGGTATTCGAGCGACAAGCGGCGTGAGCGGTTCGTCAAGATCTGCGACGACGCCGACGTCCAGCGGCTGACGTGGGAGGCGTACATGAACAAGGAGCTCGTTCGCGCCGACCCGTGGGCGCACGCGCGTATCTTCTTCAAGGACCTCGGGCACCTGTTCGGCATCGGCACGACAGCGGCATGATATCGGCCCGGGCGGCGCTCGAGCGGCGGGCATGAGCCGCGCGCGGCCGTTGCTCCGGCCCGTTCTCGTCGGCATCGGCGCAGCGCTCGGTGTCGCGGCGGTCGGGTCGACGATCACCGACCTCGGTCCGTGGTATCGCGGCCTGCACCAGCCGTCATGGGCACCGCCCGACTGGGCCTTTCCGGTCGGTTGGACGACGGTCTATGTCTTTACCGTTGCGGCCGGGATCACGGCCTGGCGTACCGCCGTCGGCGACCGCGAACGCGCCCGGATCATCGGGCTGTTCGCCTTCAACGCTTTCCTCAACATCGTCTGGAGCCTGATGTTCTTTAAGCTCCACCGCCCCGACTGGGCATTCGCCGAGGTCCTCGTCTTCTGGCTGTCGATCATGCTGCTGATGGTCGTCGCGGCGCGCCGGTCGCTGACCGCGCGCTTCATGATGCTGCCGTATCTCGCGTGGGTCAGCTTCGCGAGCCTGCTCAATCTGGCGGTCGTGCGGCTCAACCCGCCGTTCGGGTGAGCGCACTATTCTCCAGCGGGCACGCGGTCGATGTCGTACTCGCCGTCATGCTGCTGGAGGCGATCATCCTCACCGCGCGCCGACGCGGGTCAATGGTTCCCGTCGTTCTTGCGATGCTGCCGGGCGCACTGATCCTGCTCGCGGTGCGGGCGGCGCTGACCGGGGCGGCGTGGCAGTGGGTCGCGCTGGCGCTCGCCGCATCGTTCCCCGCGCATCTCGCCGACCTGCGCCGACGCGGGCTGTAACCCGCGCCGACGCGGACGATTACGAGGTTGGCTTCGACTTCAGGTAGGCAATGACGTCGGCGCGCTTCTTCGCATCCTTGAGGCCCGGATACGTCATCTTCGTGCCGGGAACATACTTCTGCGGCTGAAGCAGATATTCGTACAGCACCGGCTCGGTCCAGACGATATGGCTGTTCTTGTTCGCCGCCGAATAGGTGAAGCCGGGAACCGACCCCGAGGTCCGGCCGACGACGCCGTACAGCGACGGCCCGATCCGGTTCTGCCCGGGGGTCACGACGTGGCAGGTCTTGCACACGGTAAAGACGGCCTTGCCGGCCGCGACATCGCCCTTGAGCGACGCGTAGGCGGGGGTGCCGGGCGGCAGCGGCGGCGGTGCAGCGATGGCGGCGGTGCCGACCAGCGCGGCGGCCACGACGGCAAATTGAGCAAGCTTGGACATTGAATCTCCCACGATCGACTTCGTCAACCACGGCAACATACACGCATCGTTTCGGTCGGCAACGGGTCGACGTGACCATGCGGCATGACGCCGTCGACGGTCTACGCACCGGATGCTTGCCGGTTCCTGAACGGCGAACCGTGGAGCGGGCGAAGGGAATCGAACCCTCGTCGTAAGCTTGGGAAGCTTCTGCTCTGCCATTGAGCTACGCCCGC
>JBBSFF010000284.1:0-3485 GCA_038238995.1 Sphingomonadales bacterium | reverse complement strand
GTGCCGTCGCGACCGCTGCGGCAGGTGCGGTCGCGGCAACCGTCGTGTCGGCAGCCGGGGCAGCAACCGACCCCGCGGTGTCGGGCGCGGGGGCGTTTTTGCCGCCGAGCAGCGCATAGCCACCCCCGCCAACGACGATGAGAACGGCAGCGGCGATGCCGCCGTATAGCGGCACGCTGCTTTTCTTCTTCGGCTCGACGATCGCCGTGGGCGGGGTCGCGCGGACGAACGCCGGGGCCTCGACCGCCTCGCGCGGTGGCACTGCTGGCGCACCGCCGCCAAACGGCGACGCGACCGGCGCGAACGTCCCCGGTGGCGCGTCAATCGCGGCGACGACCTCGTCCATCGAGCGGAAGCGCTCGGCCGGGTCGGGCGCGAGCATCTTCGCGAAGATCGGCTGCATGTCGGGGGCGATCGCCGACAGGTCGGGGACGGTATCGCGCGCCTCGAGCGCGTCGACGATCGTCACCCCCATGTCGAGCGGGGCCCCGCGCGCATAGGCGATCATCACCAGCGCGAGGCTGTAGACGTCGGTCCACGGCCCGACCTGGCGCTTGAACTTGCCGAAGATTTCGGGCGCGGCATAGCCGAACTTGCCGGCGAACGCCTCGCCGACAACGCTCTTTTCGCCGGGGTTGGTATCCTTGGCGATGCCGAAATCGATGATCTTGCAGCGTTCGACGTTGCCATCGGGGAGCAGCAGATTGTCGGGCGACAGGTCGCGATGGATGACCCCGGCGTCGTGCGCCGCGCCGAGCCCGGTCGCGAGGCGCTTCAATACGCGCCGGACCACCGCCGGGTCGGCGGGGTCGCCGGTCAGGATATCGGCCATCGACGGTCCGCTGACATATTCGATCGCGAGATAGTTGATCCGGTTGGTCCGATCGAACGCGAGCGTCCGGTATTTGACGAGACTGTCGTGGCCGATCCGTTCGAGCGCGCTGGCTTCGCGGCGGAACAGCGCCATGAACTGCTCGTCGGCGGCGTATTGCGGCAAAATGACCTTGATCGCGACCTTCTCGTTCGACGCGAGGTTGCGCCCTTCATAGACCTCGCCCATCCCGCCCTGCGCGATGAAGCGGACGATTTCGAACAGGTCGTTCAAATGCATGCCGACCAGCCCGCCGGGCGTGCCGTGGACGAACGCACCAGGGGCCGATGCCGCGATCGGCGGGGCCGACGGTGGCGGCACGAACGTCGGCGGCGGCGCGAAGACAGGGGCGTCGCCCGCGTCCCCCCCGAACGGGTCGGCCCCCGGCGCGCCGAACGGGTTCGCCACCGCTGCAGGGGACGGGTCGCTCGGGCTGCCGAACGGGTCGGCGTTCGGCGTCGGGCGACCGTCGCCATGCAGCGCGGCGAGATCGGCGGCGGAGACCATCACCGTCCGCTCGCCGCCGCGCGCGGGCGCGGCGGGCGGCACCGGCAGGTCGTCGTCCTCGCCGCTCATAGCGCGATCGACACTTCGGTCGCCTCCTCCACCGAGATCAGGACGACCGTAACATTATCCGGGGCTCCGTTCGCCAGTGTTTCGGCGATCATCCGGTCGGCGGCGGCATTGACGCTCGGCAGGCGGAGCAGGCGGCCGATCGCTTCCTCGGGGACGACCTTGGTCAGCCCGTCGCTGCAGATCAGATAATGGTCGCCGGGCAGCGCGGTGTCGGTGATCCCCTCGGGGCGACATTCGGCCTCGGCCCCGACCGCGCGCGACAGGACGTGCGCCATCGGGTGCGTCTCGGCGTCCTCGGGCGCGAGGCTGCCGCGGTCGACGAGCTCTTGAACGACACTGTGGTCGCGGCTGATCTGGGTCAGCCCGCCGCGGCGGAAACGGTACGCGCGGCTGTCGCCGACCCACAAGCACATCAGGCTGGTCCCGTCGAGATGGAGCAGGACCGCGGTCGTTCCCATCGACTGGCCCGCCGCCTTCGCCGCCTCGACGATCGCAGTATTGCCCGCCTGCAGCGCGGCGATCATCGTCGCCCCCTTCGTCTCGGCGGTTCCGGACATGTCGATCGCGGCGAACTGTGCGACGAGCGTCTGCGATGCCCATTGCCCGTTGGCGTGCCCGCCCATGCCGTCGGCGACGACCCACAGCGCAACGTCGTCGCGCGCGAGGACCGAATCCTCGTTGACCTGGCGCACCAGCCCCGGATGCGTGCGGACCGCGGTGCGATAACGCAGCTTCATGCCGTCCCTCCGACGAGGCGTTGCAACAACGCGGTGTCGACGCTCGCGGCACGCAGGCCAACCGGCGCGCCGTCGACCGGGTCGGCGACCCACCACGCGCTCGACGGCGGCAACGAAACTCCGGCGAGGAATTCGGCGCGGGCGTCGGGCGCGGGCGCCGCGGCGGCGATCGCGGAAGCGAGCGCGTCGGCGTCGAGCGCACCGCCGAGCGCATCGTACGTTGCCGCCTCGACCGCGTCGGCGAAACCGGATGATTGGCTCGCCGTCGCCCAGACCGGCGCAGCGGCCCCGGCGACGCCAGCGGCGATAAAGAAATACCGCCCGGCCGAATCGATCGACGGGGCGAGCGCGAGGTGCATTGCCTCGGCACCACACGCGCCGGGCGGAATATACCCGCGCCACAGCGGCGCGGCGGTCAGACGCGCGGCGAAATCATCGTCGTCGAGGCCGTCGCGGATCGCCGCGAGGCCGCTCGTCAGCCACGCATCGAGGGCGGCGACCTGCGCGCCCTCCCACCCGCGCGCGACGAAATCGCCGTGCGCCGGGAGCTTGCCGTAAAGCCCCGGGGTCACAGCTTCGCCGGACAACGAAGCGCGAACGGACCCGCGGCGGCGAACGGGTCGGGGCCGCCCGCGACCTCGACGTCGACCGCGCTGTCGGGGGTGAACGCGAAGCGATACTTGCCCGGCCCGAGCTGGGTCTTCTTGGCATGGCCGAGGGCGCGGAACAGCGCCCATGGCCCTTCCTCGCGCAGCGGCGGCGCGGCGGTCGTGCCCGCGGGCAGGCCGGTCTGGGCGAATTCGGCAACCTGGCTGCCGCCGCTCGACCAGCTGAACCGCTCGGCGGGCGATTGCGGCAGCAGGTCCATCGGCACGCCCCCGGCCCGCAGCCGCACGCCACCCTTGTTGGTCGGTGCGGCGGCGAGGCGGAGGACGAGGTTGCCCCCCATCAGCGCCTCGGTATCGGTCGCGCGCTCGAACGCGACCGCCGATCCCGCCTGAAAGCCCTTGACCGTCGGCTCGCTGGTCCAGCTCCAGCGCTTCTTCGGGTCGCCGTCCTTCTTGAGATACGGCTGGAGGATGTCGCGCCCGAAGCCCGCGACCAATCCCGCGACGCGCGTCACGTCGGCGGGCGCAAGGTCGGCCCCGTCGCCGAACGGATAGCCCGCGCCGAATACGCGGCTGCAATCGGGCAGCACCTTCTGCGCGTACGCATCGCGGATTTCGCTCGTCCGCTGGGTTTCGGCCGCCTTGCTCGACCCGCCCGCGACGTGCGCGACGAAGTCGGACAGCGCCGGGACC
>JBBSFF010000283.1:0-3488 GCA_038238995.1 Sphingomonadales bacterium | reverse complement strand
GTCGAGGTCGACCAGATGATGTCGTCGACTTGCGAGGTGTCGAGGTGGTTGCGGTCCTTGATTGCCTTCAGGACCGTCGCCGCGAGATGCTGCGGGTGGAGGTGCGACAGCGCGCCCTTGCCGGGTTTGCCCACCCCGCGCGGGGTGCGCACGGCATCGATGATATACGCGTCGGGCATCGGTCGTCCTCCCAAGAATTATTTGCTGGGACGATGCTACCGCGACTCGCCGCGTGTCGAGTCCGCGCATTCTATCGTCCGCCGCGTCTTTCGGTTACGCCGACGGCATGATGAACACCACCATCGGCGCGCCGCCGCTCGCCGGGATCAAGGTCCTCGACCTGTCGCGGGTTCTGGCCGGGCCGTGGTCGACCCAGATCCTCGCCGATTTCGGGGCCGACGTCGCCAAGATCGAACTGCCGGGGCGCGGCGACGATACGCGCGGCTGGGGGCCGCCGTTCCTCCTCGGAGCCGACGGCGCGGAGGAGGCGGGGACGAGCGCGTATTATCTGTCGTGCAACCGCAACAAGCGATCGGCGGCGATCGACCTCGCGACCGCCACGGGCGCGGCGCTGGTCCGCGATCTCGCCGCCCGCGCCGACATCGTCGTCGAGAACTTCAAGGTCGGCAGCCTGTCGAAGTTCGGCCTAGATTATGCGTCACTTGCCGCAATCAACCCGCGGCTGATCTATTGCTCGATCACTGGCTTCGGCCAGACCGGGCCGTACGCCGACCGCCCGGGGTATGATTTCGTCGCGCAGGGGATGGGCGGGTTCATGTCGATCACCGGCGAGGCGGGCGGGCCGCCGCTCCGCGCCGGGGTCGCGATGGCCGATCTGTCGACCGGTCTGTACGCGACGATCAGCATCATGATGGCGCTGCGCCACGCCGAGGCGACCGGGGTCGGCCAGCAAATTGACGTGTCGCTGCTCGACACGCAGATAGCGATGCTCGCCAATCAGGCGATGAACTGGCTCGTCGGCGGCGTTGTCCCCGGGCGGATGGGCAATCGGCACCCGACCGTCGTGCCGTACCGGACCTTCGACGTCGCCGACGGGACGATCATCATCGCGGTCGGCAACGACGGCCAGTTCCGCGCGCTGTGCGCCGAACTTGGGCTGCCCGAACTCGACACGGACCCACGCTTCGCCACCGCGCGGCTGCGCCAGATCAATCGTGACGCGATCGAGGCGCTGGTGCAGGACCGCGTTCGTGGCGAGCCGGGGTTGGCGCTAATCGACCGGCTGGTCGCGTGCGGCGTTCCCGCCGGGCCGGTCAATTCGATCGACCAGGTCTTCGCCGATCCGTTCGTCGCCGCTCGCGCGACCGTCCACACTTTCGTCCGCGAAGACGGGGTCGCGATGCCGTCGGTCGCCTTCCCGGCAAAGCTGTCGGCGACCCCGGCGGGCTACCGCCTCGCGCCGCCACGGGTCGGCGAGCAAACCCGCGAGGTCCTGCGCGACTGGCTGGGCCTCGGCGACGGTTCGCTCGACGCGCTTGTCGCCGCGGGGGTCGTCGCGCAGCAGTAGGTCGTGGTGCAGAGCGATCGTCCCGGGCAAGGTGGCGATGAACAACGGATGACGGGCGAACTCACCGACCGTTCAGCCGCCGGGTGGCATCTGGTTGGTGCTGACGGTGTGTCGTCGCTGAATTGAGGGAAATGCCATGCGCAAGTTGATCTTGTCTGCCCTGTTGCTGACCGCGACGCTTCCGGCGTTCGCGCAGGAGGCGCCGCGCGATCCGAACTACCAGAATCGCGATGGCGACCGCCGTGATGGCGATCGTCGCGACGGAGACCACCGCGACGATCGCAGCGGCGACCACCGCGACTATCGGGACGGCGATCGCCGCGACTATCGCGACGGCGACCATCGCGACTATCGCGACGGCGATCATCGGGACGTCCGCGACGGCGAACGCCGTGGCTATGCCGAGGGTTACCGCGAAGGCGAGCACCGTGAATGGCGCGACGACCGGCGCGGCTTCCAGGCGAACGAGGGCTATGGCCGGTGGCGCGCACAGCCGTTCTATTATCCGCGCGGGTATGGCTATCGCTATTATGCCCCGGGGGCGTTCCTGCCGCGCGTCTTTTTCGGCGCGACCTACGGCATCGGCAATCCGGGTTACTACCGGCTGCCGCCCGCATACGGCGGGACACGATGGGTCCGGGTCGGGCCCGATGCCCTGCTGATTCGTGGGCGCGACGGCTACGTCGTCCGGGTCATCCGCGGCATTTTCTACTGATCGTCGCGCCGCCGGGTTCGCTCCCCCGGCGGCGCTTCATTGCAGCCGACGCGTGGCGGCGAAGCGCCAGAACCGCAACCGAAACAATATTCCGGCGGCGGCAACCCGGTCTGTCATACGCGGCAGCTTCGACGACGCGAGCACCTTCGGCAGATGCGCGACCGCCGACAGCGGCAGCGCCCATATCCGCAGCCGCCACCCCGCCGCGCCGCCGCCGTGTGCACGGTGGAGCGCGGCGCTCTCGCGCACCAGCCGCTCCCATTTGCGCGTCAGTTCCGCCCACGTTCGCCGCGCCGGATGCGCGACGACCGCGGCGGGGGCATAGGCGATACGGTAGCCGGCGGCGCGCGCGCGCAGGCACCAGTCGGCATCCTCCGACATGTGCGCGCGAAACCCTCCGACCGCGTCGAACACGTCGCGTCGGGTGAACAGATTGGCGGTGACGCTAAAACCCTTGTCCTCGACATAGGCCCGGTTGTCGAAGGCGAAGACGCGTTCGAACGCCTCGACCGGGGTCGGCGCGGCGTCCTCGGCGAACGACACGCGCATACCCCCGCCGACGAGATCGGCCCTCGCGAGCGCCGCGACGCCCGCCGCGAGCCAGCCGGAATCGGGCATGCAGTCGGCGTCGGTGAACGCGAGGATCGGGGCGGTCGCCGCTGCCACCCCGGCGTTGCGCGCCGCCCCCGCTCCGCGTTCGGGGGCGATGACGAGTGTCGCCCGTCCGGCGATCACTGCCGCGACCGCCGCGCTCCCGCTCGGCGAGGCGTTGTCGGCGACGATCGTCGCGAAGTCGCGGAACGACTGTGCATCAAGCGCTTCTAGGCACCGGCCGAGGTTGGCGAGGTCCTCGAAATGCGGGACGATGACGTTGACGCCAGGAACGCCGACGGCGGCCATGCTATTTGAGATACTTGTCGAACCAGTCGATCGTCCGGGTCTCGCGGTCGTGGATATTGACGGGCTTGCGGATGCGGTGGCCCTCCCCGGCGTAGATGACGAGGCTGGTGGGCACGTTGAACTCCTTGAGCGCATGCCAGAATTCGACCGACTGCGCGGGCGGGCACTCGACGTCGCGCTCGCCGACATAGATCAGCGTCGGGGTCTTCGCCGCCTTGATCGTCGTCAGCGGCGACAACTTGGTATAGATCGCCGGATCGACGTACGCGCTCGCGCCGAAGAACGGGATCATCCACTGGTCGATGCCGTTCTGGCCGTAGTAGCTGATCCAGTTGGCGATCCCCG
>JBBSFF010000282.1:0-3497 GCA_038238995.1 Sphingomonadales bacterium | reverse complement strand
CTCAGCGTCTCGTACCGCTTGGCAGTCGTGACGCGCTTCGGATCGGCATCGTAGACCCCGTCGACGCTCGTCCCCTTGAACAACGCATCGCAGTTCATCTCGGCTGCACGCAGCGCGGCGGCGGTGTCGGTGGTGAAGAACGGGTTGCCGGTGCCAGCAGCGAAGATCACCACCCGCCCCTTCTCGATGTGTCGTTCGGCGCGCCGGCGGATGTAAGGCTCGCACACGCTCGCCATCGGGATTGCCGACTGGACGCGTGTATCGACCCCGGCCTGTTCGAGCGCGTTCTGCACCGCAAGCGCGTTCATCACCGTTGCGAGCATACCCATATAATCGGCACTCGCGCGGTCGAAGCCCTTTGCCGCCGCTGCCAGGCCCCTAAAGATGTTGCCACCGCCGACGACGAGGCACAGTTCGAAGCCAGCATCGCGCGCGCGTTTCACCTCGACCGCGATCCGCGCGGTTTCGGCGGGATCGATGCCATACTGGCCCGACCCCATCAGCGCTTCGCCCGACAGCTTGAGCAGGATGCGCTTGTACGCTGGGCGAACCATAGGCGACGTCAACTCCGGGAACCGATGCGACACTAGAGACGGGGTGGGCACAAGCCAACCCCGTCGATCAGGCGCGTGGTTCGGGCTCGGTCGTCGGCTGCGCGACGCCCGATGCGGCGGCTACCTCGGCGGCGAAATCGGTCGCCGCGCGCTCGATCCCCTCGCCGAGCTGAAAGCGGACGAACTCCGTAAGTGTGATCGGCGTCCCGGCGGTCTTGGCGGCAGCGGCGACGACATCGCCGACCTTCGATTTGCCGTCGATCACGAATACTTGAGTCAGCAGCGCATTTTCCTGCCGATACTTCTTGACGCCACCTTCGATCATCTTCTCGACGATGTCCGCAGGCTTGCCCGACCCGGCGGCCTTCTCGCGGGCGATCGCGCGCTCGCGCTCGACGACGTCAGGATCGAGACCATTTTCGTCGAGCGCCAGCGGATTGGCGGCAGCAATGTGCATCGCGATCTGCCGACCCAGCGGTTCGAGCACGTCCGTCGGGGCCGACGACTGAAGGCCGACGAGCACGCCGATCTTGCCCATGCCGCTGACGACGGCGTTGTGGACGTAAGCGACGACGACGCCTTCGGACACTTCGACGATCTTGGCCCGGCGCAACGACTGGTTCTCGCCGATCGTCGCGATGTTGTGGAGCAGCACGTCTTTGACGCTCATCCCGTCGCGCTCGGGGTAGAGCGCGCCGAGGAGCAGCTCGACATCGTCGCCGTGGGCTGCCGACATGCCGGTAACGGTGCGGACAAAGCTCTGAAATTGATCGTTCTTCGCGACGAAGTCGGTTTCCGAATTGACCTCGACCGCCGCGCCTCGCGTGCCGCTGACCTGAACTCCAACGAGACCCTCGGCGGCAGTGCGCCCGGCCTTCTTCGCCGCCGATGCGAGGCCCTTGGTACGCAGCCAATCGACCGCAGCCTCCATCTCGCCCGCGTTCTCGCTCAGCGCCTTCTTACAGTCCATCATGCCGGCGCCGGTGCGGTCGCGCAAATCCTTGACCATGCTCGCGGTGATGTCGGCCATGGGAGGGCTCCTTCGTTCGTTCGATCGGGGGAAGTCACCCGTGCGAGCGGTGACGCGAAACCAGTGGCTTACGCGTCACCGCCTACGCGGGAACAACGGCAGTCGCGTTAAGCTGCGGCGTCTTCGGTAGCCGGTGCGGTATCGACGGTGGCGGCAGTGGCTGCCTCGACCTGCTGCGCAGCGATGACGTTATCAGCCCGCGGCGCGACGTGGACACCGACCTCGCCGAGCGCCTCGACCATGGTCTCGGGCAAGGCGTCAATCGTCGCGACCGGCGCGGCATAGATCTCGACCGGCGGCTCGTCCATCGCGCCGAGGTCGATGCCCTGCGCCGCATGGCGGCCCTGGCGGGCGTCGATGATCGTGTCGGCGATGGCGTTGCAGTACAGCAGCACCGCACGACTGGCGTCGTCGTTGCCGGGAACCGGGAAGGCGATGCCGCTCGGGTCGGTGTTGGTGTCGAGGATCGCGATCACCGGAATGCCTAAGGTATTGGCTTCCTTGATCGCGAGGTCTTCCTTGTTGACGTCGATCACGAAGATAATGTCGGGCAACCCGCCCATGTCGCGGATGCCGCCAAGGCTCAATTCGAACTTGTCGCGTTCACGGGTGAGTTTGAGGACTTCCTTCTTGGTCAGCCCGGCGGTGTCGCTCGACAGCTGCTCCTCGAGCATCTTGAAGCGCCGGATCGAGCCCGAAATGGTCTTCCAATTCGTCAGCATGCCGCCGAGCCAGCGGTGGTTGACGTAGTGCTGCCCCGACCGGCGCGCGGCTTCGGCAACGGGGTCCTGCGCTTGGCGCTTGGTGCCGACGAACAGCACCTTGCCCCCCGACGCGACGGTCGCCCGGACGAAGTCGAGGGCGCGCGCGAACAGCGGCACCGTCTGGGAAAGGTCAATGATATGAACGCCGTTGCGGTCGCCGAAGATGTATGGCTTCATCTTGGGGTTCCAGCGGTGGGTCTGGTGGCCGAAGTGGGCCCCGACTTCCAAAAGCTGCGCCATCGAGACGACGGGAGTCGCCATAAGTCATTCTCCTCTATCCGGTTATGCCGCCGCAGGGGGTGTAACGGGCGTCAGCCCGGCACCGGATGGGTTGCCCCTGCGTGAGTGGTTGCGAGGCGCGGCCATTAGCCGAAGCCGCCGGCCGGTGCAAGCTTTTCAGGTGCACGCCGCACCGCACCGGTACCCGCACACCGCCGCCCCGGATCACGTCGGCCCGGTTCCAGTATTCGCCCCCGCTTGACGTGCGCGCGCGCTCCGTCAGCCCGGCTGCCGATCGACATGCTCGTCGATCCGGATGCGGACCCACGCGCCGACCTGCGCCTTGCCGCCGACGCGCGGCGGGCGGACCTGGAACTGGAACGCCGCTTGCCGCATCGCGCGGGCGAGGCCGATCCCCGGCTGCGAATCGCCGAGCTCCTGACAGTCCTCGACGCGATTGCGCCCGACCGTCTTGCAGACGATCACCCCCCAGCTGTCGTCGGGCAGGTTGCGCGGCAGGTAGGTCGCCAGCTCGGCGCGCGTCGGCTCGCGGACCCATTCGGCGTTATACAGCGGCTCGCCCCCCGGCGCGCCGTTCGCGCTGAACAGCGACCCCGACGCGTCCCCCGCTCCGACCGTGCCCGGGCCGATGCCGGTGCCGTCGGTCGCGACCGCGGTCTCGTTCTTGTGGTTGGGCAGCGCGGCGATGTCGACCGCCGCCATCAGTTCGGTGGTGAACGGCTTGGTCGACGGCTGATCCGATTTGGGGACGGCGACGAGCGGCTTCGCCACGACCCGGCTCGGCGCCTTGCGCGGCGGGGCCCCGGCGCGCGCCCGCTGGGCCTGAACGGTCGCTTTCTTCACCGCATCGGGCGCGCGGATCGGGGCGAGCGTGAAGGTCTTCGGCCCCGCCGGCACCGCCAACATCCT
>JBBSFF010000281.1:0-3503 GCA_038238995.1 Sphingomonadales bacterium | reverse complement strand
CGCAGCTGATCTACGACCTCAAGCAGATCAACCCGGTCGCCTTGGTCTGTGTCAAGCTGGTCAGCTCGGCGGGCATCGGCACCGTCGCGGCGGGCGTGGCGAAGGCGCACGCCGACGTCATCCTGATCTCGGGCCATGTCGGCGGGACCGCCGCGTCGCCGCAGTCGTCGATCAAATATGCCGGGACGCCGTGGGAGATGGGGCTGTCCGAGGTCAACCAGGTGCTGACGCTGAATGGCCTCAGACATCGCGTCAAGCTGCGCACCGACGGCGGCTTGAAGACCGGGCGCGACATCGTCATCGCCGCGATTTTGGGCGCGGAGGAGTTCGGCATCGGCACGCTCGGGCTCGTGGCGATGGGGTGCATCATGGTCCGCCAGTGCCACAGCAACACGTGTCCCGTCGGCATCTGCAGCCAGGACCCGGCGATGCGCGCGAAGTTCGACGGCACCCCCGAAAAGGTCATCAACCTGATGAGCTTCATCGCCGAGGAGGTCCGCGACATCCTCGCCAAGCTGGGCGCGAAGACGTTGGACGAGGTGATCGGCCGGACCGAGCTGCTGCGGCAGGTCAGCCGCGGGGCAGAACACCTCGACGACCTCGATCTGAACCCGATCCTCGTCAAGGTCGACGCGCCCGACGAAAGCCGCCGCTTCGGCATCGCCAACCACCGCAACGAAGTCCCCGACAGCCTCGACATCGACATGCTCCGCGACGGCGCGGCGTTCTTTGAGCGGGGCGAGAAGATGCAGCTGACGTACACCGTGCGCAACACCCACCGCGCGGTCGGCACGCGGGCGTCGTCGGTCATCGTCCGCAAATTCGGCATGGCCGGGCTGCCGCCGGGGCACCTCCACGTCCGGCTGCGCGGGTCGGCGGGGCAGAGCCTCGGCGCGTTCGGCGTCCAGGGGTTGAAGCTCGAGGTGTTCGGCGAAGCGAACGATTATGTCGGCAAGGGGCTGAGCGGCGCGACGATCGTCGTCCGGCCGATGGTGTCGTCGGGGTTGGTCGCGCGCGACAACACGATCATCGGCAACACCGTGCTGTACGGCGCGACGTCGGGGCGGCTGTTCGCGGCGGGACAGGCGGGCGAGCGCTTCGCGGTGCGGAACTCGGGCGCGACGGTGGTGGTCGAGGGCTGCGGCGCGAACGGGTGCGAGTATATGACCGGCGGGGTGGCGGTGATCCTCGGGGCCGTCGGCGACAATTTCGGCGCAGGGATGACCGGCGGGATGGCGTTCGTGTTCGACGGCGCCAAGGACGGGGGCCAGTCGTTCGCGCGGCGGATCAACCCCGACAGCATCGTCCTCAACCGCATCGCCAGCGCGCACTGGGATGCCGTCCTGCGCGGGCTGGTCGAGGAACATGGCCGCGAGACGGGGTCGAAATGGGCGGTCGAGCTGCTGCTCGACTGGGACCGCGCGCGCGGCGAGTTCTGGCAGGTGTGCCCGAAGGAGATGCTGTCGCGGCTGGCGTATCCGCTCGATGACCGGCCGATGATGGAGGCGGCGGAGTAATATCCTCCCGTCCTGCGGGGGAGGGGGACCGTCGCCCTTGCGATGGAGGGGCGGTGGAGCGGGTTCAGCGGTCGAGTTCGCCTGACCGCCCCTCCACCACGCGGCTGAAGAAGCCGCGCGGTCCCCCTCCCCGAAGACGGGGAGGATCTACGCGCCCCCATCTTGAACGCCCCGGTGTCTTATCCATATAGGACACGCACGCAGGAGTTCAGAGTATGGCCGACCGCAACGACCCGCCGATGTCCGAGGCGCTGATGGCGCTGCTCGCTGGGGCGGCCCCGCTGTTCGAGCGCGCCAAGGCATCGGGGCTGTTCCGTGACCGCCCGATCAACGTGACGCCGGCAGCGCCGCCGACCCCGCCGACCCCGGAGGCTCCCGACGCCGCGCAGAAGACCGCGCTGCAGGAGATCATCGTCGCGCAGGCGATGAAGATCGTCGCGTTGGAGGCGGAGATTGCGAAGCTGAAGGGCTAAGCGACTGCCTCCCCTCCCCTTCAGGGGAGGGGCCGGGGGTGGGGAAGTGCCGGTGTTGCAACGCCGATCCGATCCCCACCCCCGGGCCGCCGCTCCGCGTCGTCTCTCGCCCCTCCCCTGAAGGGGAGAGGCGGCAATTGCGCCCGCAGCGCCGCGACTGCCTGCGGGTACGCCGGGCCGCCGCACACCGTCCACGCGCCGTCGATCGTCAGCCGCCTCGCCGCCGGAAACGCCCGCGCGAGCGCCGGGTGGTCGAGCATCGCCGCGCCGCGGTCGCCCGCCGCGCGGTGGCGGGTTTCGATCAGCAGATAGTCGGGCTTCGCCGCGATGATCGCTTCGAGGCTCAATCGCGACAGCGGCGGACGATGCAGGACCGTCGCGAGGTTGGTCAGCCCCGCGCGGCGCATCAAATCGTCGACGAGCGTGCCGGTGCCGGTGAGGTAGCCGCCGCGCTGGTAGTGCGCGACGATCGGACCGCGCCCCGGCACGACGGTCGGCAGGCTCGCGCGGAGGGTCGCAATCATCGCCGCGCCGCGCTCGGGATGCCCGACCGCCGCGGCGACGGTGCGAATGTTCGCTTCGATCGCGGGTTCGTCGTTGGCGTCGGGGACCGCGACGATCCGCGTGTCCGGCAACAGCTTCGCCTTCGCCGCGACCTGGTACGGCGCGGCCAGCAGCAGGCGCGGGGCGAGCATGAGCAGCTCCTCGGCGCTCGCCCGCGTCGCCGAGATGTCCGTCGCGCGCGCCGCCGCCGCCGACATGCCGGGGTCGCGCGCATAGATCGTCAGCGCCGCGATCTGGCTGCGGTCGGCGAGCGCGAGGAGGTACTGGTCGGCGCACAGGTTGATCGAGACGATCTGCGGCGGCGGGATCACGCCGGGGGGCGCTCGATCCGTGCGATCTCGCGGCTCTTGACCAGCCAGAAGGCGGCGAAGACGTAGATGCCCGACACCTCGACCGCGAGCACGACGCGGCTGGCGGGGTCGTGGAGCAGCAGATGCAGCGCGACCGCGCCGAGCGGCAGCACAACCATCAGCCCGCCGAGCAGGCGGTAGATCGCGGTGAAGCGGCGGCGCGCATCGGGGTCGAGCAGCGCGACGGTGTCGCCCGACCGGAACAACGCGACATAGGCGATGATCAGGAAGAACACGACCGCGCTGGTGCCGTGGACCCGCCCCGCAAGCGTCGCCGCGGTCCCGGCGGGCCAGTCCATCGGGCAGAGCGAAATCGCCAGCGCCGCGAGCCCGGCGACGTTGAGCGCGCGGTCCTCGGCGCGCGAATAGCCGCGGTAGAAGGCGAGGAACGATCCGATCATCCACAGCGCGCCGACGAAGATATCGCGCGTCGTCCCGCCGCCGGGGGCGTCGTGCGCGCGCGAGAAATGATAGTAGGCGCTGATCGACGACTGCAGTCGCCCGCCCGCGCCGAGCCACAGCACCGGCGGCAGCGCGAAGGCGACGAGGGCAAGCCCGCGGCGAAGGCGGAAATAGCTCGCCGAGATGCTGGCGAGGAT
>JBBSFF010000280.1:0-3521 GCA_038238995.1 Sphingomonadales bacterium | reverse complement strand
TCGGCCAACGACCCCGGCGACGGCGGCGACGGCGGGGAGAATCCGGCATCCGGCCGCCACGGCCGGCGGGCCAGGTCGAGGGGGGTCCGCGCCACGGGCCGGGCCTGCGGTTCGGACGCCTTCGACGGCAGCAGTCGCGCGGGCGGCAACGGCGAAAACAACTTCATCGGCAGTTACTCCACGCCGCTGATATAGTCGGCCGCCGCAGCCGCCGCCAGCCGCGCCAGCGCCGCATCGCGCCCGATCAGCGGCAGCAGCGCCGCCATTTCGGGTCCCGTGTCGCGCGCCGTCAGCGCGACCCGCAACGGGTGGAACAGCGCCCGCCCCTTGCGCCCCGACGCCGCCTTGAGCGCCGCCGTCCAGCGGGGCCAGATGTCGGAACCCCAGTCGGTCGCCGCGAGCAGCGCTGCCGCCGCCGCGAAGTAATCGCGGTCGGCAGGATCGGCAATCTCCGCAAGCGGGCCGACGATGACGCGCCACCAGCCGTCGGCTTCGGCGACGGTCGACAGGTTGCCGCGCACCGCGTCCCACGCCGCCGCCGTCATGCCGTCGGGCAACCGGTCGGCGACCGTGGCGAACTCCAGCCCGTGGATCGTTTTCGCATTAAGCGCCGCCAATTCGACGGGATCGAAGCGCACGGTCGAGCGCCCGAACGCGGCGAAGTCGAACCCGGCGACCAGCGTCGCGTCGTCGGCGGGCTCGACCGCCGCGCTCGTACCCAGCCGGGCGAGAAAGGCGCGGACCGCCGCCGGCTCGATCCCGGCGTCGCGCCACTCGGCCACCCCCGCCGAGCCGAGCCGCTTCGACAGCGCGGCGTCCGCCCCGGTCAGCAGCGGCAGGTGCGCGAGCGCGGGCGGCTGAGCATCGAGCGCGGCGAACATCTGCAGCTGGACGCCCGAATTGGTCACGTGATCCTCGCCGCGAACGATCGTCGTGACCCCCCTGTCGATGTCGTCGACGACCGATGGCAGCATGTACAGCCACGATCCGTCGGCGCGGCGGACGACGGGGTCGGACAGCGACGCCGGGTCGACGTGGCATTCGCCCCGAACGCGGTCGCGCCACACGACCGGGGCGGCGGTGTCGAGCCGGAAGCGCCAATGTGGCGCGACGCCCCGCGCCGCGAAGCGGGCATGGTCAGCGTCGGTCAACCCCAGCGCAGCGCGGTCGTACACCGGCGGCAACCCCCGCGACGCCTGCACCCGCCGCTTGAGGTCGAGCTGCTCGGGCGTGTCGTAGGCGCGGTACGCGCGGCCCTGCGCCGCCAGCTTGGCCAGCGCCGCCTCGTAAAGCGCGAACCGGTCGGACTGCCGCACCTCGGCATCCGGGGTCAGTCCGAGCCACGCAAGGTCGGCGCGAATGCCCCGCGCCGCCTCCTCGGTCGACCGCGCCAGGTCGGTGTCGTCGAGCCGCAATAGGAACCGCCCGCCCTGCCGACGGGCATGGAGCCAGTTGACCAGCGCGGTCCGGATGTTGCCGGCGTGCAGGCTGCCGGTGGGGGATGGCGCGAAGCGGGTGATGGTCATGGATGCGCTCGCGCGCAGCTTCTGCCGAAGGCGGTCAAGGCAAAGTCGTCAGGATCGCGATGCCGCGGCTGCCTGCGGCCTGGATCAGCGCCTCATCGTTGGTTGCCAGCGACGCGTCGAGACGGATTGCAAGGTCGAGGTAGGCGGCATCGTAAGCGGTTAATCTGCTCGACTGGGCCAAATCGACCACCGCACGCATGTGGGCCGGTGGATCGATCGTCGCGGGTGCAAGCAAGGAACGTGCCGTGGCCAGATGATCGTTACGCCGCAACGCGGTCACCCGGCCTCGCCGTTCGGCCTTGAGCATCAGCGAGGCAAACTCGACCGCCCAATGGGCGGGGATCAGAAGCTCGGCATCGGCAAACGCCGACCAGACCGCGGCGTCACGCTCGCTCGCCTCATCGTCGAGGATGATCGCGGCCGTGATCGAGGCATCGACGACGATCCGGGTCAACGCTGATCCTCTTTGATCCACGCGACGATTTCCGCGCTCGACACCGACGGCTCTCCGCGCGCCCGCCGCGCCCGTCCCGCCTCGAACAATGCATCGACGGCTGCACGCTGACGCGCCCGGCGAACATCCTCGATGGCTGTCAGCCTCGCCGCCGGCTTGCCGTGACGCGTGACGACGATTTCCTCGCCCGCCTCGGCGGCGGCGATCCACGCCGAGGCGTTGTCCTTGAACTCGGCGATGGGAACTGTGCGCATGGCGTTATCCTCGGGCCAGAATATAAGCCAGAACTATACCGCCGCCAAGCAGCATCCCGCCTAGCTCGTCCGGAACGCGTTGGTGATCGGATACCTTCGGTCGCGCCCGAAGTTGCGGCGGCCGATCTTGACCCCCGGGGGGGCCTGGCGGCGCTTGTATTCGGCGACGTAGAGCAGCCGCTCGATTTTCGCCACCAGCGCCGCATCGAGCCCGGTCGCGGCGAGGTCGGCGACCGACTGCTCGGTCTCGACCAGCCCGATCAGGATGCGGTCGAGCACGTCGTACGGCGGCAGGCTGTCGTCGTCGCGCTGGTTGTCGCGCAGCTCGGCGGTCGGCGGCTTGTCGATCACCCGCTGCGGCATCACCGGACCCGTCGGCCCCAGCCCGAGGCGGGGGAAATGCACATTGCGCCACTCGCACAGCCGGAACACCGTCGTCTTGTAGACGTCCTTCAGCACCGAATAACCGCCCGCCATGTCGCCGTAGATCGTCGCGTAACCGGTCGACATCTCGCTCTTGTTGCCCGTCGTCAGCAGCATCGGCCCGAACTTGTTCGATAGCGCCATCAGCGACAGCCCGCGGATGCGCGACTGGATATTCTCCTCGGCGATGTCCTTCGACCGCCCCTCGAACAGCGGCGCGAGCATCGCGTCGAACACCGCCATCGCCGGCAGGATCGGCACGGTGTCGAGGCGGCATCCAAGCAGCCGCGCACATTCGGCGGCGTCCTCGAGGCTCTCGCCCCCGGTGAAGCGCGACGGCAGCATCACGCACCACACCCGGTCGGCCCCCAGCGCATCGACCGCGACCGCCGCCGACAGCGCGCTGTCGATCCCCCCCGACAGGCCGAGGACGACGCCGGGGAAGCGGTTGCGGTTCACATAATCGCGCAAGCCGACGACCATCGCGTGGTAGATGCCGGGGAGGTCGTCGTCGAGCGTGGCCCGCTCGCCGGGCGCGCAGACCCAGCCACTGACACCGCGCGACCACTGCGTCGTCACCACCGCCTCGTCCCAATCGGGCAACTGCCACGCGGTCGAGCGGTCGGCGTTGAGCACGAAGCTAGCCCCGTCGAACACGAGTTCGTCCTGCCCGCCGACGCGGTTCAAATAGGCGAGCGGCAGCCCGGTCTCGACGACGCGCGACACCGACAGCGACAGCCGTCGGTCGTCCTTCCCCACCTCGAACGGCGAGCCGTTGGGGACGATCAGCAGTTCCGCCCCCGTCTCGGCGAGGCATTCGGTCACCTCGGGCGTCCAGATATCCTCGCAGATCGGCACGCCGAG
>JBBSFF010000279.1:0-3538 GCA_038238995.1 Sphingomonadales bacterium | reverse complement strand
GGATGCCGCCGGTCAGCGGCGCGGCGAGCAGGCGGTCGCGCCACGCGCCGGTCGCGGGGATCGAGGCGAGCCGGGCCTCGGCGCGCCCGAGGATCGCGCCGCTCCGCCGGACGATCGCGTGCGCCTCGCCGCCCGCCGCCGACAGCGCGCCAAGGACGGCGATGTCGACCGGGGCCGACAGGCTGGTGACCCCGGCACGGTTGAACCCGGCGATCGTCAGGTCGGCGGTCGCGGTCGGCAGCCCGGTCGCGGGCAGAGCCGCCGAAATCGCCCCCGACGCCGTGCCGCCGAGGCCGAGGCCGGGGGCAAACGCTTCCGACAGCCCGAGGTCGACCGCGTCGAGCCGCGCGTCGATCGCGGTCGTCGCGCCGATGCTGCCGCCGACGACGATGCGCCCGTTCGGCAGGACGATCGTCGCGGGGCGCAGCCGGTAGCCGCCGCCGACGCGGGTGATCTCGGCAGGCGCGGCGAGCCGGAGCGCGACGGTCGCGATCGTGCCATGGCCGTCGACGGTGATCCGGGTCGGCGCCAGCGAGGCGTTGGCGGCGACGGTGAACGGCACCCCGCTCGTGCCGTCGGCGGTCAGGTCGACGCGCCCTTGGCCGCCGCGATAGTCGCCGCGCGCGGTGGCGTGGGCGACGACCAATGTCCCCTGCCGGACGCCCGCGAAACTGCCCGAACCAGTGATCTCGGGAGCGTTCGAATAGAGCATCGCGGTCGCGGTGGCGGTCCCGGTGGCGATGAGCAGCGGCTCGGGCAGCGGGATGCGCGCGTTCGCCGCCGTGAGCGCGAGGTCGGCGCGTTGCACCGCCCCCGCCTCCGACAGCCGGACCGAGCCGCTAAGCCCCGGGCCGGTCAGCGCGAGCATTCCGGCATACGGTCCAGCGGGCGTGGCAGCGATCTGGCCCGTCACGATCATCCCGGCGAGCGTGGCGCGGCGGATGTCGGCGACCAACGGCCCCTTCCCGACCCGCAGCCCGGCATCGACCGCGAACGGCCCGTACGGCGACCCGCCGGTCGCGGTGACCGCGTAGCCGCCGGGCGCGGGGGTCAGCGTCGCGACGACATCGCTGAATTGTACGCCGACGTTGGGGCGGGTGGCGCGGAGCGTGACGCGCGGCCTGGCGACGGTGCCGCTCGCCTGCAGGCTGAACGGGCCGTATTGCGTCTGGGTGCCCGTCGCGGTCGCGCTGATCGTGCCGTCGGCACGGTAGGTGGCGCGGCCGTCGGTGATGCGCAGATTGGGCGCGGTGATGCGGAGGCCGCTCGCGGTGATCAACCCGGTCGGCGCGCGCTCGATCACCGCCGTCGCGACCGCATTGCCGCTGAGAAAATCGCGCGCGCCCGCGTTGTCGATCCGGACCGTCGTCGCGCGGACCGTGCCGCGGAGCGCGACCTGCCCCTTCCCCGCCGGCACCAGCCGCGCGTCGGTAACGAGGTCGACGAGCCCAAGCCCGGGGACGGCGTAACGGTTGATCCGCCCCTTGAGCACGGCGGTGGCGTCGCCGGTCGCGAGCGTTAGCGCGGCAACGACGGTCGCGTCGATCTGGTCCGAACGGAGGCGGAGATCGTCCGACGCGATCTGTTTCGCGGTGACCGCGATGTCGCCATCGACGCGGACGTTGTTGAGCAATCCGCCGACCGCCGCGTCGACCCCGGTGACGCGCCGCGCGGTCAGGTGGAGCGGCAGGCGGATGCGCGTCGCGTCGACGGTGGCGAGGCCGGTCGCGCGCACTTGCTCGACGCCGGTCGTGCCGAAGCCGAGCGCGGCGGCGGTGACGGTGTAGTCGATCGTCGGCGTCGCGAACGGCCCGTCGAGCGCGAGCGCGGCCCGGACGTCGCGCCCGCTGACGCCCGCCATCGCCGCGCCCGGCTTGAGCAGCGTCGCATCGACGCGCACCCCGGCGTAGCGCCCCGCGCCGAGGTCGAGCTTGCCCCGCGCGACGACATCGATCGCCGACGAGGCGAGGTGGACGTCGGTATCGAGGCTCCGCCTCGTGGCGTCCGCGGTCGCGGCAATCGTCAGCTCGGGGTCGGTCAGCTTCGTCGCCGCCGGGACGACGAGCCCGGGATGCGCGGTCCCGGTCGCGCCGAAGCGCCCCGCTTTCGCGCTCAGCGCGAGGTCGAGCAGCGGGCTTCCGCCGAGGGTCGCGCGCGCCGTGCCGGTCCACGCGGTCCACGTCCCGCTGCCATCCACGTCGGCGGTCAGCGGCTGGCCAAACTTGGCCAACCCGTCGACGACCCCGCCGACGGGGGCAGCGATATGCGCGGCGATCATGAAGCGGTCGGCGGCCGGGACCGCGTCGAGCTTGAACGCGAGCCGGTCGCCGCCGGTCGCGGTTACGTTGGCGGTGACCTTCGCCCGCCCGCTGGCGATGTCGACCCCGCCGGTAACCGCGAGCACCTCTTGCGTGCCCGTGACCGGGGCGTCGAGCACCAGCCGCCGAACGGCGAACTTGCCGATGAAGATGTCGAGGTCGGGCAGCAGTGGCCCCGGCACCGGGACCAGCGCGGGGCGGCGCAGGACCGTGACAAGGTCGGCCTCGACGCGGTCGGCGGCGACCTTGTTGCGGGCGAGCGCCCCCGGGTGCCAGTCGATCGCCACCGCCGGGATCGTCGCGACGACCCCCGTCGCGTCGCGCACGACGACTCCGCGCAGCGTCATCCGCCCGTAGATCGAGCCGTCGATCGCCCCGACGGTGTAGCGCAGCCCGTTCGCCGGTTTGAGCCCCGCGATCAGCCGCGTCGCGACGCCGTGCCCGGGGCCGGTATCGACCGCGACGACCGCCGCGACGAGCAGCACGATCACGGCGAGAACGCCGAGGAAAAGCCGGGCGACGACGCGGCGCATCAGAACGCCTGGCCGATCGAGATGTAGATCGCGACGGGCGCTTCGCCCGGCCGGCGCGCGATCGGCGTCGCGATGTCGAAGCGCAGCGGCCCGAAGTTGGTATAATAGCGCGCGCCGATCCCCGCCCCGAAGCGCAGGCCGGTCAGCGTCGGCAGCGACGCGTCGTACACCTGCCCGCCGTCGAGGAACGGCACGATCCCCAGATTGCCGAAGCGGTAGCGCACCTCGGCCCCGAACTCGACCGAGCTGCGCCCGCCGATCGGTGCGTTGGTCGCGTCGCGGGGGCCGAGCTGCTGATAGCCGAAACCGCGGACCGAACCGCCGCCGCCCGCATAGATGCGCCGCGTCGGGGCGATCTGTGCGGTCGACGCGCCGACGATCTCGGCGGTCCGGATGCGCCCGGCGACGACGATCTGCGAGGTGACGCGGCGGTACGCGGTCGCTTCGATCTGGCTGCGATCGTAGCCGAAGATCGTGCTTTGGTAGCTTGCTTCCGGGCTGTTGCGCACGGTGACGCGAAAGCCGCGCGTCGGGTCGAGCAGATTGTCGCTGCTGTCGAAGCCGAGCTGGAGCGGAACCGCGACGATGCCGTAGATCCGCGCGCGCGACGCCGCCCGGGTCAGGTCGAAGTCGAGCTCGCGCGACGCGTCGAGCTCGACGCCCGCCGACCACGTCCACCGCTTTTGC
>JBBSFF010000278.1:0-3539 GCA_038238995.1 Sphingomonadales bacterium | reverse complement strand
CTGCCAGTCGGGGCGAAGCGCCGCTACATCGCCGACGAGCGCCACATCCATCCGCTCATCGATCACGCCGAAGAATCCGATCCGCGGCCGGTCGATCCCCGCCAGATCGGCGGGGTCGGCCCTCCCGCGCCGCGCTGCGCCGAAATGCGCGGTATCGATACTCGATGGGAAACAATGGATGTTCGCGTGCCGGTGCGCCGCCGCTTTGTGCATCGCCGCGCCGCCGGTGAAGACAACATCGGCGCGCTCGAGCAGTTCGGCCTCGAGCGCGAGCAGCAACGGCGGCGGATTGGCGAATGCCGACAACTCGTCCATCTTGTCGAAGACGGTAATGTCGGCTTCGATCTGGCGACTGAATGGCAGCGCCATCGGCGTATAATACCACAAAGTCAGCGGCCCATCGGTCCCGGCGACGAGACCGTCGAGCACAAGCCGCTGGTGGTCGATCGCGGCAGCATGGCTCGTGCCGTGCGGCAAGGTCGGCTGGACGACGCGGATGCCACGCTCGCGGTCGAGCATCTGCACCCCGGGCGTAGCAGCGTCGATCCAGATCGGTTCTTCGACGACGATGACGTCGTAGTCGACAGCGGCACGGGTCAGCAGATGTTGCGGGCGCTGAAAAACGAAATCCCAACGCAGATGCGACAAGGCGATCAGCGTCGGACGTGAAGCGGAGGGCGCGGCGACGGCCATTTTACTCCCGGTCGTAAAATCCAACGATGTGAGCGGCCTGCAAGGGCCAGTGCGATTCGGCACACGAGCGAAACGATGGGACGACAACTCGGTTCCGTCGCGCGTTGTGCGAGGTTAGTCGATGTCGCGGTGCGCGGCAACTTGGGGCGGCGCTCCGCCCCGCGACCCCCGCGGCAACACCAACGAGGTGCCGGGCGGAAGCGACATGAGCGCCTCGACGAGCTTGCCGTCGTGCGTCGCGACGCCGCGCCCGGCGGGCGGGGCCATGTGCCGCGATCAGTCCCCGGGCTTCGTCGTCGGATCGAGCGGTCAGCATCCGGTCGCGGACAGCGCGTACGAAGATCGGCGGTCAGGTCGGACGCATCGGCGTCCCCCATCGCCCGCGGGCTGGCGGCGGCAGGTAGATCACTAACCGGCGCCGCATGATTTCGTCCGTCGCGCCCTCGCAAATTCACCTGTGCAATGCCATTTGAGCCGTGTCGGGGCAGAGCGCCTCGCGCCTTTGGAGTGTTGACGATGACCGCGGGGATTTTCGTGCTGGTGCTGCTCGTCGTCGCGCTCGCGGCGCTGGCGCAGGCGGTCGTCGTCGTCCGTCAGGGCTTCGAATATACGCTCGAGCGCTTCGGTCGCTTCACCACGACGCTGCGCCCGGGGTTCAGCCTGATCACCCCGTTCGTCGACCGCGTCGGGCGCAAGATCAACATGATGGAACAGGTCCTCGACATCCCGGGGCAGGAGATCATCACCAAGGACAATGCCATCGTCGCGGTCGACGGCGTCGTCTTCTACCAGGTGCTCGACGCGGCGAAGGCGGCGTATGAAGTCAGCGACCTGTATTCGGCGATCGTCAACCTGACGACGACCAACCTGCGCACCGTCATGGGGTCGATGGACCTCGACGAGACGCTGTCGAAGCGCGACGCGATCAATGCCAAGCTGCTCGTCGTCGTCGATCAGGCGACGCACCCGTGGGGCATCAAGATCACCCGCGTCGAGCTGAAGGACATCCGTCCGCCCGCCGACATCGTCAACGCCATGGGCCGCCAGATGAAGGCCGAACGCGAAAAACGCGCGAACATCCTCGAAGCCGAGGGCAGCCGCGCGTCGGAAATCCTTCGCGCCGAGGGAGCAAAGCAGGGCGAAATTCTGAAAGCCGAGGGGCGGCGCGAGGCGGCGTTCCGCGATGCCGAAGCGCGCGAGCGCGCGGCGCAGGCCGAAGCGGCGGCGACGCAGATGGTGTCGGCCGCGATCGCCGACGGCAATCCGCAGGCGCTCAACTATTTCGTCGCGCAGAAGTACGTCGAGGCGATGACCGCGTTCGCCACCTCGCCGAACGCCAAGACGATCTTCATGCCGATCGAGGCGTCGGCGCTGGTCGGCTCGCTCGGCGGCATCGGCGAATTGGTCAAGGCGGTGCGGCCGCAGGGTGACACACCCGCGCCCACGCCGTCGGTCCCACAGGTCGGGCAACAACGCCGCATCGGCCCGTTCGAATGACGCCGTGGGCGTGGGCGATCGCCGCGCTCGTCCTCGCCGGGCTCGAACTCGCCGTCCCCGGCGTCTTCCTGATCTGGCTCGGCGGCGCGGCGGCGGTGACCGCGGTCCTCGCCGCGCTGTTCGCACCCGAGTGGCAATGGCAGGTCGTTCACTTCGTCCTACTCGCGGTGATGCTCGTCGTGCTCGCGCGGCAGTTGCTTGGGGTCCGCCACGCCGCGCTTCCAGCCCCCCGGCTCAACCGCCGCGCCGAGGCGATGATCGGCACGATGGTGACCGTCGTCGAGCCGCTCACCGGCGGCACCGGGCGGGTGCAGGTCGGCGATTCGCCGTGGCCGGCAGCGGGACCCGATATGGCAGCCGGGACCCAGGCGCGCATCGTGCGGGTCGATGGCACGACGCTGGTGGTCGATCAAGCGTAGGCTGACCGGCGGATCAGCGCTCCGCCGTCACTATCTGCATCGCGCCGTCCTTGTCGCGCGCGACAACCTCCGCCGGGGCGGTGCCCTCCTCGGCCCATTGCTCGAGCGTCGCAAGCCAGTCGACCCGCGTCGGCGCGTCACCGCCCTGGCAGTGGAGCATACCGGGCACGAGAAACATCCGGTAGAAATCGGTGCTCGGCCCCATCTTCGCCTGGACCCGACCGTAATAGTCGAGGCTGTACCCCGGCGGGATCGCGGGGTCGTTCCAGCCGTGGTACTGGATCAGCTTCCCGCCATGCGCCTTGAACGCGCGAAGGTCGGGTGAGGCGGCGTCGAGGATCGGGCCGAGCTCGCGATCGCCTTTGACGATGTCGGCGTCGGTCAGCGCGGCGAGGCTGAAATTGGGATCCTTCTTGACCATATACGCATAGTAATTCCACGGGAAGCCGCTGCCCTGCGCCCGGTCGGCGGTGCCCGTGGTCGACACGCCCCAATCCTTCCAGCTGCGGTCGAGCGCCTCGGCCCCGGGACGGAGGCCAGGGAGCTGCTTGCCGCCCACGGGATCGCGCGTGCCGCCGTAGATTAGCCGGACGGTCTTGAGCTGGCCCGCAGTGAGGCAGGCGTCGGTGTCGGCTCCCTTGCACGCGATGACGCCGGGATCGAAGCGGCAGCCGCGCGGGTCGGCGATGTACGACTTGCCGCCGCCGCACGCCGCGAGCGCCGCCGCCTGCAACGCGATCAGCTTGCCGGTCGGCAGCGCGCGGCCGGGCGTGAGCGTATCGAGCGTGAGCTTCGCCCCGCTCGCCTGCAGCCGCGTCCACCACCACGCCGGAGCCCCGGCGACGATGCCGTCGAAATCGTTCGGATTGCGCTGCGCCGTCATCAGCGCCTCGCGTCCGCCGTCGGAGCAGCCGAAGAAATACGCCTTTT
>JBBSFF010000277.1:0-3544 GCA_038238995.1 Sphingomonadales bacterium | reverse complement strand
GGCGGCCGAACTTGCGCTTTACAAGGTCGCCGAGCAGGGCGAGGTCGCGGGGTCGGTCAAGACCTTCGGCCAGGCGACGCGGCTCGCGGTCGAGATGGCCGACCGTGCGATGAAGTCGGGCGGGCATCTGTCGGGCTTCACGACCGGGCTCGATGCGCTCAACGCCAAGATCGGCGGCCTGCACAAGTCCGACCTGATCATCCTCGCGTCGCGCCCGGCGATGGGCAAGACCAGCCTCGCGACCAACATGGCGTTTTCGGCCGCCGCCCGCTTCCTGCGCGACAAGGCCGACGGGATCGAGCCCGGCCAGTCGAGCGGAGCGGGGGTCGCGTTCTTCAGCCTCGAGATGTCGGCCGACCAGCTTGCGACGCGCGTGCTCGCCGAGCAATCGGGGGTCAATTCGGAGAATCTGCGGATGGGCAAGATCAGCCAGTCCGAGTTCAACAGCCTCGCTCGCGCCGCCGGGCAGCTGAGCGAACTGCCGCTCTACATCGACGACACGCCGGCGCTGTCGATCGCCGCGCTGCGGACGCGCGCGCGGCGGTTGAAGCGGCAGAAGGGGGTCGGCATCATCGTGGTCGATTATCTCCAGCTGCTGCAAGGGTCGGCCAGGGCCGCGAACGAGAACCGGGTGCAGGAGATTTCGGAGATCACGCGCGGGCTCAAGACGCTGGCGAAGGAGCTCGAGGTGCCGGTGCTCGCGCTGTCGCAGCTCAGCCGCGCGGTCGAGAACCGCGAGGACAAGCACCCGCAGCTCGCCGACCTGCGCGAATCGGGGACGATCGAGCAGGACGCCGACATCGTGTTGTTCATCTACCGCGAGGAATATTATCACGCGATGAAACAGCCCGACGAGGACGACGTCGAGAAATACGCCAAGTGGAAGGACCGCGCCGAAAAGCTCCACGGGCTCGCCGAAGTGATCGTCGCGAAGCAGCGCCACGGCTCGACCGGCACGGTGCCGCTGACGTTTCACAAGACGACGACGAAGTTTAGCGACCGGGCGAATGAGGCCTATTTGCCCGAGCGCTATGACTGATCCTGTCGGGGCGAAGGACGCCCCCGCCGCCGATGTCGACGCCTATCTCGCAACGCTCGTGCAGTTTCGCCGCGAGCGCGTCGCCGCCGTCCGTGCCGCGGTCCACGCCGTCTATCCCGATGTCGTCGAGCGGATCGAGTGGAAGATGCCAGTCTTCGCCCGCGGCGACCGCTGGATCGCCGTGGCGAGCCAGAAATCGTACGTCTCGGTCTACCTCCGCAGCGTCGACTGGGCTGCGAAAATCGCGGCGACCGACCCGAAGCTGGGGCGTGGCAAGGGGTGCCTCAACATCAAGGACGGCGCCGCGATGCCGGTCGCGGCGATCGCCGAAGCAGTCCGCGCGATGTTGCGGTAACGCGCGTCGGCGGTTTGCTTTGCCTGCGCGTCGTCGCGTAAGTGCCGACGGCAATATGGCTTTCCCCGATCCCCGCCTGACGATCGATCTCGCCACGCTGGCCGCGAACTGGCGGCTTCTGGCACGCGCCTCGGGTTCGGCGGCGACCGGAGCGGCGGTCAAGGCCGATGGCTATGGGTTAGGCGCCCGCGCGATCGTCGATACTCTGGCGCGGGCGGGGTGCCGCGATTTCTTCGTCGCCTCGTGGGCCGAGGCGGCGACGCTGGGGGCAATGCCCGACGGGGCGCGGTTGGCCGTGCTCCACGGGGTTCAGGACGGCGAGATGGCGGCGGCCTTGGCGTCGACCGCGGTGCCGGTCCTGTGCACCCCGCGCCAAGTCGCGGCGTGGCACGAAGCGGCCCCCGGACGCGCGTGCGACGTGATGGTCGACACCGGCATGAACCGGCTCGGGATCGGGGTCGGCGATCTCGGGGCGCTCGACGGGGTGGCGGTCGATACGGTCCACAGCCACCTTGCCTGCGCCGATACGCCGGACCACCCGATGAACGCGCGGCAGCTTGCCGCCTTTCGCGCGGTCGTCTCGACGGTTCCGGCGCGGCGGGCTAGCCTCGCCAATTCGGCGGGTATCATGCTCGGCAGCGACTATGCGTTCGGGCTCACGCGACCTGGGATCGGGTTGTACGGCGGCGGCGTCGCGGGGGTCGCGGCGGTCGTCGGGATCGAGGCGCGGGTGGTCCAGGTCCGCGACGTCGCGGCAGGCGACAGCGTCGGCTACGGCGCGACATGGACCGCCGCGCGACCGACTTGGGTCGCGGTGCTGGCGATCGGCTATGCCGACGGCTGGCCGTCGCTTGCGAACACCGGCGCGATCTTTGCGGGCGATGCGCGCTGTCCGATGGTCGGTCGCGTGTCGATGGACTTGATCGCCACCGACGTCACCGGCGCGGACGTGACGGAGGGCGACTGGCTGCGGCTCGATTTCGACCTCGCGCGGATTGCCGCAGCGGCGTCGCGGTCGCAGTATGAGTTGCTAACCGGCCTTGGGCACCGCTATGCGCGAGCTTACCAATGACCGGCGTCCTCCACGATATCCTCGGCGTGTTGCGCGCGATCGGCCGTTTCGTCCTCGGCGGCCTCGCGTCGATCGGGCGGCTGGTGATGTTCGCGTTCCAGGCGATCACCCACGCGCTTCTACCGCCTTATTATCCGGCACGGCTCGCCGAGCAGATGCTCGTCATCGGCTATTTCTCGCTGCCGGTCGTCGGCATGACCGCGTTGTTCACCGGCTCGGCGCTCGCCCAGCAGATCTTCATCGGCGGCAGCCGGTTCAACGCGGCGGCGACGGTGCCGGCGGTGACGGTGATCGGCATCGTCCGCGAACTCGGGCCAGTCCTCGGCGGGCTGATGGTCGCGGGTCGGGTGTCGTCGGCGATGGCGGCGGAACTCGGCACGATGCGGGTGACTGAACAGATCGACGCGCTGACGACGCTGCGCACCGACCCGTTTCGGTATCTGATCGCGCCGCGCGTCGTCGCGGCGGTGCTGGTGATGCCGTTGCTCGTGCTGGTGTCGAACATCCTCGGCGTCCTCGGCGGCTATCTGTTGGCGACCGAGCGGCTCGGCTTTAACGGCGCCGGGTATATCCGGACGACGGTATCGTTCCTCAAGACCGACGACGTCGTCTCGTCGATGGTCAAGGCGGCGGTGTTCGGCTTCATCATCGCGCTGATGGGGTGCTACCACGGCTTCCATTCGAATGGCGGCGCGGCGGGCGTGGGCAAGGCGACGACGAATGCGGTGGTCAGCGCGTTCATTCTGATCCTGCTGTCGAACCTGATCATCACCGTCATCGTCTTCGGCGGGCGGTGATGGACAAGATCAAGGTTTACGGCGTCCACAAGCGGTTCGGTGCGAAGGTCGTCCTCGACGGCGTCGATCTGACCATCGAGGCGGGAACGTCGATGGTCGTCATCGGCGGGTCGGGGACGGGCAAGTCGGTCCTGATCAAGTCGATCCTTGGGCTGCTTCGCGTCGATTCGGGCAGCATCGTCGTCGACGGGACCGAGGTCACCAACCTGCGCGGCAGCGCGCTCGCCGCGCACCAGGCGAAGTTCGGCATGCTGTTCCAGGGCGGCGCGCTGTTCGACTCG
>JBBSFF010000276.1:0-3559 GCA_038238995.1 Sphingomonadales bacterium | reverse complement strand
CGGTGCCCGCGAAGACGTAATCGAACCGCGGCACAAGCACGGCCCACGTCGCAGGGCTAGCATAGCATTGTACCGGGCTGCCCATCAGGTGGAAGATCTGCCGCAGGTCATCGATGCCGTGCGTGTGATCAGCATGGTCGTGAGTGTAAAGAACAGCGTCAAGCCATTGAATATTCTTGGAAAGTATCTGTTCGCGAAAGTCGGGACTGGTGTCGATGACGATCGCCACGTCGTCGTGCTCGACGAGCAGCGACACCCGCCGCCGCCGGTTCTTCGGCTCGGCCGGATCGCAGTCGCCCCAGTCGTTGCCGATCCGCGGCACCCCGCTCGACGTCCCCGAGCCGAGGATCGTCACCTTCACGGGCGCGTCGCCTTGGCGAACAGGCGGAAGAAATTGTCCGTGGTTTGCGCCGTGAGCGTATCGATGTCGACGCCGCGCAGTTTCGCGAGGAACGCGGCTGTATGCGCGACATAGGCGGGTTCGCACACCTTGCCGCGCATCGGCACCGGCGCGAGGAACGGCGAGTCGGTCTCGACGAGGATGCGGTCGGCGGGTATCGTCGCGGCCACCGCCTGCAGGCTGCGCGCATTCTTGAAGGTCAGGATTCCTGACAGCGAGATATAGAAACCGAGCGCAAGCGCCTGTTCAGCAAAGGCAGCGCTCGCGGTAAAACAGTGGATGACGCCTCGAAAAGAGCCCCCCGCCATCTCCTCGCGCAGGATCGCGGCGGTGTCGTCCTCGGCGTCACGGGTATGGACAATGAGTGGCAGGCCGGTCGCGCGCGACGCGGCGATATGGGCGCGAAAGCTGTCGCGCTGCCGTTCGCGGTCGCTGTGATCGTAGAAATAATCGAGCCCGGTCTCGCCGATGCCGATGACCTTCGGATGCCGCGCGGCGTCGATCAGCCGGGCGGCGTCGGTGTCGGGATGGCTGTCGGCCTCGTGCGGGTGGACACCGATCGTCGCCCAGATATCGGAGTGCGCCTCGGCGAGCGCGACGACCTCGTCCCACTCCCCTGCCCGCGTCGAAATCCCGAGCATCGTGCCGACCCCGGCGGCGCGCGCGCGTTCGATTACCCCCGCCTGATCTTCGCGCAACCCCTTGTAATTGAAGTGGCAATGCGAATCGACAAGCATCACGCCGCCTCGATCCAGCGGGGGAAGACGCCGGTTGGCGGGGGTAGCGGCGTTCCTGTCGCGACCATCATGGCGATGTCGGCGAAGGCGCGGGCATCCGCCGCGACACCGAGCTGGTCGAGCAGCCGCGCCGCCGCTTCAGGGATGATCGGTTGGACAAGGATCGCGATCCGCCGCGTCGCGTCGGCGACCACGGCCAGCACCGTCGCCATGCGCGCCGGGTCGCTCGCCCTGAGCGCCCACGGCGCGGCGTCGGCGAAATAGACGTTCGCGGCGGTCACCATCGTCATAACCGCTTCGAGCGCGCGGTGCAGCCGGAGCGCGTGCATCTCGGCCATGTAGACGCGGCTCTGCTCGCCGAGCGTTGCCGCGAGCGCGGTTTCGGCCGCCCCGCCAACCCCTTGATAGGGCATGACAGCGTCGCAGTTCTTCGCGATCATCGATAGCGAGCGCTGCGCCAGATTACCGATACCGTTGGCGAGGTCGGCGTTGGTCCGCTCGACGATCGCCGCGTGGCTGTAACTGCCGTCGTCGCCGAACGCAACATCGCGCAGCAGAAACCAGCGCAGCCGGTCGACGCCTAGCTCCGCGGCGAGCGCGAGCGGGTCGACGACGTTGCCGAGCGACTTCGACATCTTCTCGCCGCGGTCGAGGATGAAGCCGTGGCCGAACACCGTCGTCGGCAATGCGAGCCCCGCCGACATCAGGAACGCCGGCCAGTAGACCGCGTGAAAACGCACGACGTCCTTGCCGATCACGTGCAGGTCGGCGGGCCAGATATCGTCGTATCCCGCCGCCGGATACCCCGCCCCGGTCAGGTAGTTGGTCAGCGCGTCGACCCAGACGTACATGACATGCCCGGGCGCGTCGGGGACCGGCACGCCCCAGTCGAAGCTCGTCCGCGAGATCGACAGGTCGCGCAGTCCGCCGGCAACAAAGCTGCGCATCTCGTTGAATCGACTTGCTGGCTGGATAAAATCGGGATGGGAGTCGAACCATGCAAGCAGTCGGTCCTGATACGCCGACAAGCGGAAGAACCAGCTTTCCTCGACCGTCCATTCGACCGCGGTTCCCTGCGGCGACAGGCGGGTGGGGGCGCCATCGGCGCCGGTCGCGTCGACCAATTCGCTCTCGTCGTAATATGCCTCGTCGCGGACCGAGTACCAGCCTTCGTAGCGGTCGAGGTACAGGTCGCCCGCATCGCGCATCGCCCGCCACAGCGCCTGGCTCGCGGCGGCGTGGTCGGCGTCGGTGGTGCGGATGAAGCGGTTGTGGCTGATGCCAAACACCGTCGCCATCGACTGGAACGCGGCGACCATGTCGTCGACATACGCCTTCGGCGCGACCCCAGCGGCGCGCGCGGCCTGCGCGATCTTGAGGCCATGCTCGTCGGTGCCGGTTAGAAACGTCACGTCGCGCCCGGCGAGGCGGTGGAAGCGCGCGATCGCGTCGGTCGCAATTACCTCATAGGCGTGGCCGATGTGCGGCTTGCCGTTGGGGTAGGCGATCGCTGTCGTAATGTAATAGGTCTCAGGCGATTTCATGGGCTTCCAACGGATTGCGCGACGGCGTGGCAAGTCCGGCGACGAGTTCGGCAAGCTCGAACGCGACGCTCTGCGGGTCGAGACTGAGCGCCAGCGCCGACGCCGCGAGGGCGTTCGCCCGCTCCCACAGAGCGAGCGACTGCGCCAGACGCGCCCCGCCGCGGGTCCGCGACGCCGCCGCGATATACGCGGGCACCAGCCCGAGATACGCCTCATACCGCGGCGTTGCGGCCTTGCTGCTTAGGCTGCGCGCAAGCGCCAGCGCGCGCGACACCGCCATCGCCGCCGGAGCTGCCGCGAGCGCATCGAGATCGGCCATCAACCCGGCGATGTTGGCATTCGCGAGTTGCATTCCCCGCCCCGGACTGCCGTCGGCGGTGGCGACCAAGGCGGCGCGCTCGGCGGCGGGCAGGTCGGGCAGCAGCCGGGCGATCACGGCCTCGACCTCCGGGTCGCCGAGCGGCTGAAACCGGATGACGCGGCAGCGCGAACGGATCGTCGGCAGCAGGCGGCCTGGTGAGTGGCTGACCGCGAGAAACAAGGTGTTCGGCGGCGGCTCCTCGAGGTTCTTGAGGAAGGCGTTGGCGGCGCTGCGGTTGAGGTCGTCGGCAGCGTCGACGACGATCACCCGCCAGTCGGAGAGCGCGGGGGTGGTCTGGAACACCGATGACAGCGGCTGGATATCGGGATCGCGGCGAACGAACTGATCGAGCGCGATGCCGGGGCGCATCTTCTTCGTCCGGGGGTTTTCGAGGATTTCGACGAGCCGATAGTCGAGGTGGCTGCCCGCCGCGAGCAACCGCGCGGTCGGATGGTCGGGGTCGAGATCGAAGGCGTCGTCGCTTACCCCCCCGCTTGCGGCGCGGGCGAGCACCCAT
>JBBSFF010000275.1:0-3568 GCA_038238995.1 Sphingomonadales bacterium | reverse complement strand
TGGATCAGCTTGCCGAACTGAAACGCAGTCTGCGACGCCGGACCGTATGACGCGTTGAGCGAGTTATACATCGACAGCGCGAGCTGGTTGCGGCTGGTCGTCGCCGACACGTCGTAGGTGAAGCCACCGTCGGTCTTTCCCTTGTAACCGGCGACGCCGTATAATTCGTTGGTCTTGCCGACGAAGCGCGGCGTGAAGCCGGCTGGATAGATCGACTTGAAGCTGAACGTGCTGCCGTTCGACACGAAGCCTCCCGCCGGGCAGGTCGCATTGCCCGCCGGGCAAGGGGTCAGATAGAACACCCGCGACAGCGACGCGTTCGCCGAGAAGTTGCGCGAGACGCCGTTAATGTCGAGCGCGGAGCCGCTGATCGGCGGCCGATAGTTGAAGCTTTCGTTCGCCATCGATTCGGCGGCATTGCCGAAGAAATAGATCTTGCTGCTGTCGGTCACGTCATAGGCGGCGTTGATCACCGCCTTGTAGCCGTGGCTCGGCGAGGATCCCCAGATCTGCGTCGGTCCCGGATAGTTCGGCAGCTGCGAGGCGAGCGTCGGGTTCTGCTGCGCGAAGACGATCGCACTCGCGCGCGTGGCGCCGCGGCTGGTCTGGCCTTCGTCGTCGTATTCGCCGCTCAGGTTGACGAAGCCGCGGTCGCCGAGCGACAGGCCGAGGTTGGCCGAAATCTCCTTCGACTTGCCGTCGCCGTGATCGTAAAACTGGCCGTAGCGCGCGATCGCCTCGAAGCCGGTCTTGTTGTCCTTCAGGCCATAGTTCATCACGCCGGCGATCGCATCCGTCCCGTACTGGGCGGTGGCGCCTTCGCGCAGGATCTGCAGGCTCTTGATCGCGATCGACGGCAGCGCCGAGATGTCCGAACCCTGCGAGCCGAACGACAGCGCGGTGTCGCCGCCGCCGTAAACCTGGACAAGCGCCGACCGGTTGTACCGCTTGCCGTTGAGCATGACGAGGACCTCGTCGGCAGGCAGGCCGCGGAGCGACGGGGCGCGGACGAAGGTCGATGCGTCCGAAATCGAGTTCTGGCCGACGAAGAACGACGGGACGATGTTCTTGATCGCATCGAGCAGGTTCGCCGACGACTGGGTCTGCAGTTCGCTCGCGCTGATGACGTCGACCGGCGACGCCGAGCTGGTCAAGGTGCGATCGGTCCGGCGGGTGCCGAGGACGATAATTTCTTCCGCGTCCTGCTTGGCCGTGGTGGCGGTCGTCGGCGCATCGGCGGCGGCGGCTGACGCGGCGTCGGTTGCCGCGGCGTCGGTTGCCGCGGCGAATGCCGGCGCCGTGGTCAGCAGCGCGATCGCCAGCGCAGTGTACGACAATTGATTCATCTTGAGCATGACGGACTTCCTCTTATGAACAATCTTCCTCCCCCACCGGAAGCGATCGATTGTCGCAGTCTATTTCTTGGACAGCACGAAACACCGCGGCAAGACTGCCGGTTCAACAACTAACGAATTCCGACCAACCCCCGCGTGCCGACTATCTTGCAACAACGTGATGCATTCGCGCCGCGCCGACAATGGCTCGAGCGGCATTGTTCCCGCGTCGATGCATCTATTTCTCATACCGTAACATTAGTGCCACAGATTCTTGTGCATTGGGACGAACTCGACGCGCGTTCCACCGAGGTCGACCTCCGTCGGGGCCGCCGCGATATATCCATAGCGCCGATAAAGCGGCACGCCGGGCAGCGTCGCCATCAGCTCGGTTCGCGTGAAGCCCGCTGCGGTTGCCGCCGCTTCGCATGCGGCGAGCAACGCCGCGCCGACGCCGCGGCGAGCGAAGTCGGGCGCGACGAAGAACGCACGGATGCGCGCGGCATCGACCGCCGGGTCGAGCCGCCCGGTCTCGCGCGCGGCGAAGCGGTCGCCGCCGAACAGCGTGCGCCGCGCGCTCCAGCCCCCACACCCGGCCAGCACGCCGTCGACCCGCGCAGCGAGATAACTGCCGTCGTCGATCAGGTCCGAATCGACGCCGAAGACATAGGTGATCGCCGCCTCGGTCGCGACTTCGGTATAATAGCCGCGACTCAATGCCCGCGCCGATGCCGCGATTAGCAGCTCGAGTTCGGGCACTTCGGCGGCGCTCGCGACCGTGATGACGACTCCGACCGTCGCGTCGCCGATCACGCTGCCTTGCGCACCGGCATATCGGCGGCGATACGCTTCGCCAGCGCGACGACCTGCGCCTGCGCCGAGGCGAGCCCGCCCTCCTGCCAGCCAGGCGTCTGGCTCAGCGCCGCGCTGGCGAAATAGACGCGTCCGTCGGGTTCGAGCAGGTGACGGAACCCGGGGTTGTCGATCGGCGCTTCCTGCCCGACGCCGCCCTTGCCGCCGCTATAATCGGGCCACGGCCCGAGGCTGTACGGCACCTTGTGCCAGTTGACCGCGATGCCGTTGACGAGGTCGCCGCCGTGTCCGGGATGAAGCTTCTCGACGACGCCCCGCGCGAATTCAATCTGGTCGACGATCGACCGCTTCTGGAACTCGCCCGCCGTCGGGCCCGAGCCGTAGCAGGCGAGCAGCATCCCGCGCGCGCTGTGCAGCCCGGCGGAGGGGTACCAGACAAGGCTGGTCGGCCCCCCGACGAACGAGATGCCGCCGTAGATCTGCTCCTTTTCCCAGAAGCGCGGCGATTCGAACGCGATCTTGTTCGAATAGTCGTACATCACGCCGGCGATCGCCGATTTGGTCGCGGGGGTGAAGTCGGTGTCGATGTCCTTGAGCACCGAAAACGGGATCGTGCAGACCATGAAGTCGGCGTGGACGGTCTGCACCGCGCCGCTCGCCTTGGCGCGATAGACGACGTCGACCCCCTTCGCCGTGTGCCGGATGCGCGTAACCTCCGCCCCGCGGATCGCCGGGTTGCGCAGGTTGCGGTCGAAACCGGCGTGGATCTGGTCCATTCCGCCGATCGGTTCGACCATCGTCGCCTGCATGTACAGCGAATCATCGAACAGCGTCATCGGCAGCTGATCGTTCGCCAGCAACTGCTCGATCGGCATCGCGGTGCTGCGACTGGCGAGCGTGACCCCCGCCCCGGGCTCGCTGCCGAACCCGGCGCGCTCCGACCCGGCGTATCCCCCCTTTTCGTCGAGATCGCCGTAGAATTTGAGGAACGGCAGCAGCTTGGCCTTGTCGGCGGCGGAGATCGACTGGTCGAGCGACCCCTGGTTGAGCGCCTTGGCGAGCAGGTCGGCGATGTGCCCGCGCATGTCGTTGACGGCGGTCCGCTGACGAATTTTCGTCCCGTCCTTCGCCATGATATACGCCGAGCGGCTCGAATTGACCTCGACCTCGAGCGGCACACCGAACTTGTCGCAATAGCCGAGCAGCCCGGTGTGGAAGCTCGGGATGCGCGCGGGGCCGGCGTTCATATAGATGCCGTTCGAGAATTTGGCGGTCTGCGTCGCCTCGCCGATCATCTCGATCCGGTCGCCGTTGCGGACCGTCCAGGCCCGGCCGCCGACCCGTGACCGCGCCTCCAACAAGGTGACCTGGAAGCCGGCCTGTTCCAGCTCGTACGCCGTCACGAGCCCGGCGCTGCCCGC
>JBBSFF010000274.1:0-3573 GCA_038238995.1 Sphingomonadales bacterium | reverse complement strand
GGAAGTCCTTGTCGAAACGCAGGATGTTGGCGACCTCGGCCCCGCGCCACGAATAGATCGACTGATCGTCGTCGCCGACGCAGCAAATGTTGCGCCGTTCCTGCGCGAGCAGCCGCAGCCACAGATATTGGCTCACGTTGGTGTCCTGATATTCGTCGACGAGGACGTATTTGAAGCGCCGCTGATATTCCGCCAATACGTCGGGATGCGTCGTGAAGATCGTCAGCATATGGAGCAGCAGGTCGCCGAAGTCGCACGCGTTGAGCGCGATCAGCCGCTCCTGATAGCGCGCGTAGAGCGCGACCGACTTGTTGTCGTAGCCGCCTTCCTCGGTGGCGGGCACCTGCGCCGGGGTCTAGCCGCGGTTCTTCCACCGGTCGATCAGCGACGCCAGCCCCTTCGCCGGCCAGCGCTTCTCGTCGATGTTCGCCTCGGACAGCACCTGCTTGAGCAGCCGCAACTGGTCGTCGGTGTCGAGAATCGAGAAATTGCTTTCGAGTCCGATCAACCCGGCGTTGCGCCGCAGCATGCGCGACGCGACCGAATGGAAGGTGCCCAGGAACGCCATGCCTTCCGCGCTCGGGCCGAGTAGCAGCCCCATCCGGTGCTGCATCTCGCGCGCCGCCTTGTTGGTGAAGGTGACCGCGAGGATTTCCGACGGCCACGCCCGCCGCGTGAAGATGATATGCGCGAGGCGGCTTGTCAGCGCGCGGGTCTTACCGGTGCCCGCGCCCGCGAGAAGGAGGACGGGACCTTCGGTCGTGAGGACGGCCTCCCGCTGCGGGGCGTTGAGGCCGTCCATGTACGGCGGCTCGGCCGACAACGGCGGGGACGGGGGCGGGGACGGGGCGGAAGCCGGGTGCATCGCCTGAACACATAGGGAACGGCGGGGCGTCTGTCACCCCGCCGTCGCGACGGTTGCGCGCGAAGCCAGCGGGCTATTTGCCCTTCGACTCGCGCATCGCCTTGATCTTCGCCCGCCCGGCCTTGACTTCGTCGGTGGTGACGAAGCCGTCATGGTTGGCGTCCATCATGTCGAAGCCGCGCTCCTTGTGCCCGGCGGCGACCCACTCGGCCTTGCTGAACTTGCCGTCGTGGTCGGTGTCGGTCGCCATGAGCTTCGCGCGCGCGTCGCTGGCGGCCTCGACCGGCGGCCCGGCCATCGGCGGCGGCGCAGCCTCCTGCGACAGGGCGGGGACGGCGGTAGCGAAGGTGGTAACGACGGCAACGAGCAATAAGCGAATCATGACTGCATCTCCTTGATGGCAGGAATACGCAGGCGCAAGGACGATCCCCCGCGTCAGACCGCGCGAAATAAATGCAGCCGCGCCTTGCCGTGGGCGCGGACGGTGTCGAGCGCGAAACCGGGCGGGTCGAGCACCTCGCCCTTCGCGGTCTCGACCGATACCAGCGCGTGCGGCGCGATCCAGCCGTATTCGACCAACCGGGCGAGCGCGGGCAGCGCGTGGCCCTCGCCGTAGGGCGGGTCGAGGAGCAGCAGGTCGAACGGCAGCGGCGCACGACCGATCGCCTGAACGGGCTGCTGCAGGACCGTTGTCTCGAGATCGGCACCGCATTTCAGGATGTTCGCCCGGAGCGCGGTCACCGCTGCCTTGTCGTTCTCGACGAAGGTCGCATGGCCGGCGCCGCGCGACAGCGCCTCGAGCCCGAGCGCGCCGGTGCCGGCGTACAAATCGGCGACGCGCAGGCCGTCGAAGTCGCCGAGACGGCTGGCGAGCATCGAGAACAGCGCCTCGCGCGCCCGCTCGCTCGTCGGGCGCGTCGCCTCGCCCGGCGGCGCGACGAGCGGCCGCCCGCGATACTGTCCGGCGATGATCCTCACCGGGCCTTGCCGACCGACTTCCGCAGCTGGTCGATCGCCTGCGGGTTGATCTCCTCGACCGCGCGCGCGGGCAGGTCGCCGAGCTCGAACGGGCCGTAGGCGACGCGGATCAGCCGCGATACCTGGAGCCCGAGGAATTCGAGGACACGGCGGATTTCGCGGTTCTTGCCCTCGGTCAGGGTGATCGACAGCCACAGGTTGCGCCCGGTGCGGCGCTCGATGTCGGCGTTGATCGGACCGTAGCGCATGCCGTCGATCTCGATGCCTTCGATCAGCCCTTCGAGGATCGCCTGCGTGACCTCGCCGTATGCGCGGACGCGGTAGCGGCGCGCGACGGCGTTGGCGGGGAGTTCGAGCTGACGCTTGAGCGCGCCGTCGGTGGTCAGCAGCAGCAGCCCCTCGGTATTCATGTCGAGGCGCCCGACCGGCACCAGCCGCGGCAGGCCGGGGGGCAGCGCGTCGAAAATCGTCGGGCGCCCGCCGGGGTCGCGCACCGTCGTCAGGAACCCCGCGGGCTTGTGGAAACGGAACAGCCGCGTCGCCTCGATCGCGGCGACGGGTCGCCCGTCGAAGGTGACGCCGTCGAGCGAGGCGATGATGTGTGCGGGTGTCGTCAGGACGGTGCCGTTGATTGCGACGCGCCCGTCGGCGATGAAACGCTCGATATCGCGCCGCGACCCGACGCCGGCGCGGGCGAGCAGCTTGGCGATCCGCTGCGGCGCGATTTTGCCGGGCGCGGTGGCGGCGGCTTCGGCGCGCGCTGTGCCACGCTCGCGCCGGGGAGCGTTGGTCGCGCGCGGCACCTTGACCGGGCCGTCGCGCTCACGCGGCACCTTCACTGGACGCCCGCCGAACGGGTTCGAGGTGCTGCCGGCCTCGGGGCGCTTGACCATCGGACGCGCGGACTGGTTGGCGCGGCGATTTGCCTCGCGCGGATTGGTCGACAGCGGCTCGCCGCCGACAGGCTCGCGGATGCGGCGCGCGGGCGGGCGCGGGGTTGGACGGTCGGTCGGCGGGCCACCGGGAGGGCGGCCGCCGGGGGTGCGCGGGGGACGTGACATCGCGCGTTGGTGAAGCGCGCGGTGCTGATTGGCAAGCGTTCCCGGGCGAGCCGAACGAATCCAGCCGCTTGGCCGGTGCGAAAGCCTATTTCCCCCGTGTGCCGGGTTGCGCTACAAACGCCGCGCACGCGGGTGTGGTGAAACTGGTAGACGCGCGGGACTCAAAATCCCGTTCCGCAAGGAGTGCCGGTTCGACCCCGGCCACCCGCACCAACGATCAGAATATTGCGGTTGCGAACATGACGAAGCCGCGTCATCATCATCACAACACGATCGCAAAGCGGTTTCGCGGGGAAGAAGCGGTGCCGGGCCGGCCAGGTCCGCGCGAGGGCGGCGTTTGTCGCCTTGGCCAAGCGCCACGGGTTCTGGGGGAGCTGCCGTGGGCCTCCCTGCGAGGGGGTTTTCGATGATCACACGCCGCAATCTGTTGACGCACCTTGGCACGCTGGGCGGGCTCGGGGCGACGTTCGGCGCGATGCAGGCGCTCGGGATGAACGGCGCGGCGCGGGCGGCAACGATGCCCGACCTGCCCTCGGTCGCCGGGCGCGGCATCCACGTCGCGGTGCTCGGCGCGGGCATCAGCGGGCTCGTCGCCGCGTACGAGCTCGAACAGGCGGGGTATCTGGTCACGCTGCTCGAAGCCCGCGACCGGGTCGGCGGGCGCGCGTG
>JBBSFF010000273.1:0-3582 GCA_038238995.1 Sphingomonadales bacterium | reverse complement strand
GAGATCGCCATCATGCGCGCGGCCGTCGGCCCCCACATTCCGACCGCCGCGCCTGCCCAACCCCATCAGCACATGATGCAGTAGGCCCGGGGCGGGGCGCGACGCTCGACGGGTCAAGCCGATTCAAAAAATATGGTGCACCCGGAGAGATTCGAACCCCCGACCCCTGCCTTCGGAGGGCAGTGCTCTATCCAGCTGAGCTACGGGTGCAGCGCGATCGACTTAGCAAAGTCGCACGAGCCGCGCCAGCGGGCTATTTCACGGGCGGCGTATACGGGACGAAGGTCCCTAGACCGCAGCTTGCGCCGCGCTGCGGGCCGCCGCCTTGGACGATGACGGTTATGATGTCGACCGAGCAGAGCTGGCTGATCGAGGTCGCATAACTGAACGCGCGTTCGAAGCCGAGTTGCGGACAGCTGTTGGGCAGGGTGTTGCGCAACACCTCGCGATTGCTCAAATAAAAGTCGATCGTCCGATCGTCGACGACGCGCGCTTCGCGGATACGGTTGAGTTGAACGCACGACCGCGACACGACCGCGGTCTGCGGCGCGACAGTCGTCGACGCCGTCGCGAGTGGTTTTACCGGGGTGGTCGAGGTACAAGCCGAAAGCGCGAGACCGACGATCACACCGATTGCTTTGAACGACAATCGCATCGCACCATCTCTGGAAACGTTGAACAAACGCAACGCTACTAGATACTATCGTACCGCATTACGCAACCGGCGGTGAACTGACCGTGAACATCATGTCCGCGTTGCGGCTACCGGCACCACGGACTTGGGTAGGTACGCGCACGGGTCGGAAACGATGCACCGCCAGCATTCGGGTTTGCGCGCGAGGCAGACGTAGCGACCGTGCAAAAGCAGCCAGTGATGCGCGTGTCGCCGGTAAGCCGTTGGGATCACGGCCATCAAGCCGTCCTCGACGGCGCGCGGGGTCGTGCCGGGGGCAAGCCCGGTACGATTCGCCACGCGGAAGATATGCGTGTCGACGGCGCAGGTCTCGTCGCCGAAGATTTCGTTGAGGACGACGTTTGCGGTCTTGCGGCCGACGCCTGGAAGCGCTTCGAGCGCGGCGCGGTCGTGGGGCACTTCACCGGCATGGTTCGCGATCAGCGCGGTGCTCAAGGCCAACACGTTCTTCGCCTTGGTGTTGAACAGGCCGATTATGCGGATATGGTTACGGATACCGTCTTCGCCGAGCGCGACCATCGCTTGCGGGGTCGAGGCAGCGACAAACAGGCCCGCGGTCGCGCGGTTGACGCCGACGTCGGTCGATTGCGCCGACAGGACGACCGCGACCAACAATTCGAAGGGGTTGGCGTATGCAAGCTCGGTCGCCGGGGCGGGGTTGCCCGCGCTCAGCCGGACGAACAGGGTTTCGATATCGGCCGCGTTCAAGCCCCGCACCGCTGCCCGCACCACTGCCCGCACCACGCTGCACCAGTTCGCGTCACCGCGTGCGAGTCGCCGCTCATGCCGCCTGTGCCACGGCGAGCTCGTTGCCATGCGGATCGGCGAAGTGGAAGCGGCGCCCGCCGGGGAAGTCGAACGCGGGCCTAATCACCCGCCCGCCCGCCGCGATGACCGCTCGTTCGGCGGCGTCGAGGTCGTCGACGTCGATCACCGGCAGCGGCGCGTTGGCAGCCTCGGCGACGTCGCCCTGCAGCCCGAGATCGACGTCGCCGGTCATCGTCGCGGCATAGGCCGGGCCGAACCCGGTCAAGTCCCAGCCGAATGCGGCGGAATAAAACCGGGTCGCGGCGGCGATATCGGTCGCGGGCAGTTCGACGTAGTTGATCCGCGCACGCGTCATTCGACGACGGGCAGCTCGACCGCGCTCGGCGTCGTGCCGCCGCGCAGGACGCTTTCGGTCGCGGCGCGGTAGTCGCCCGCCTTCGCCTCGAAGATGTTCGGCACGAAGGTCTGCGGGTTGCGGTCGTACAGCGGGAACAGGCTCGACTGAATCTGGACCATGATCCGGTGGCCGGGCAGGAAGACATGGTCGGCGTTGGGCAGCGCGAAGCGGTACTTCTGCGGCGTGCCCGCCGGAACCGCGGTCGGCGCCGACAGCGAATCGCGGTACCGCCCGCGGAAGATGTCGAGCGCGATCGGCAGCTCGTACCCGCCGAGCCCCGGCTGCGACGCGACCTCGTCGGGATAGACGTCGATCAGCTTGACCACCCAGTCGGCGTCGGTGCCGGTCGTCGCGGCGAACAGGTTGACCATCGTCTGGCCCGCGATGTGGACGGGCGCGGTCAGCATCGGGCCGGTATAGCTGAGCACGTCGGGCCGCCCGTTCGGCCCGCGCTGGTCGCTGACGAGCCACGTCGTCCAAACGTCGCGGTCGCCCATCCGGACCGGGCGCGGCACGAACGGCACGGGGTGCGCCGGATCGGAAACATAGTCGTCGTGCCCCGCTGCCGGCGTCGCGAAGCCGAGCCCCATTCCCGCCTGCAGGTACATCGGCTTGAGCGTCGCGACCTTTGGCCAGCTGTCGAGCCGCCGCCAGTGGTTGGTCCCGGTCTCGTAACTCCACACCGGCGGCGTATCGGCCTTGGGCGCGTCGTCCTTGAGATACTGGTCGAGGAACGGCTGCATCACGTCGCGGCGGAATTCGAGCGCGGTGTCGCCGGTGAACTTGATCGGCCCGAGGCTCGACCCGTCGTAGTTGACCCCGCTGTGCCGCCACGGCCCGACGACGAGATGGACCGGCGCACCGAGCGGCTTGAGCGCGGCATAGACCGCGTACGCGCCGTAGATGTCCTCCTGGTCCCAGCGCCCGACGACAAGCATAGTCGGCACCTGCGGCGGATGCGCGGCGAGTGTCTTGTCGAGCGCCTGTTCGGACCAATAGCTGTCATACGCCGGGTGCTGGAGGATTTTCTGCGAATACGGCAGGTCGGCGACGCCGTATTTCCGCGCATAGTCGCCACTCGACCCGGCGCGGAGGTAGGCGTCGTATTCGTCGTAGACGCCGGTGGCGATCGCGTCGCCGTCACCCTTGACCTCGGTCTGCCCGGCGAAATAGCCCCAATTGCTCTGCCGGTACGCGCCGTTGTGGAACCAGTCGTCGCCGCGCCAGCCGTCGACCATCGGCGACATCGGGATCGCGACCTTCAACGCCGGGTGCGGGTCGGTCAGCGCCATCAGGACGGTGAAGCCCTCGTACGACGACCCGATCATCCCGACCTTGCCGTTCGATTCGGGGGTATGCTTGACCAGCCAGTCGATCGTGTCCCACGCGTCGGTGCCGTGATCGACCTTGGTCGGGTTGAGCGGCCCGCGCACCGGGCGGACCATGATATAGTCGCCGCCCGACTGATACTTGCCGCGGACGTCCTGGAAGACACGGATGTACCCGGCGGCGACAAACACCTCGTCGCCCTGCGGCAGCATCGCCAGCATCGACGGCGACTCGCTGCGCGCGGCGCGCTTGTCGGCGTGGTACGGGGTCCGCGTCAGGATGATCGGCGCGCGGGTCGCCCCCTTCGGGACGACGATGACGGTGTGGAGCTTGACCCCGTCGCGCATCGGGATCTCGACGACGCGCTTGGTGTAGTCGGCATTGGCGTCGACCG
>JBBSFF010000272.1:0-3588 GCA_038238995.1 Sphingomonadales bacterium | reverse complement strand
CGGACCTGTGGCGGGCCGTCGTCGCGCACGTGCCGTTCGTCGACGTGCTCGGCACGATGCTCGACGCGACCCTGCCTCTGACGCCGATCGAATGGCCCGAATGGGGCAACCCGGGGGAAGACGCGGAGGTTTACCGCGCGATCGCCGCCTATTCGCCGTACGACAACGTCGTCGCACAGGCCTATCCGCCGATGCTGATCACCGCCGGGTTGAACGACCCGCGCGTGACCTATTGGGAACCGGCGAAGTGGGCGGCAAAGCTGCGTGCGACCAAGACCGACGCCAACCCGCTGCTGCTCAAAACCAACATGGGCGCGGGCCACGGCGGCAAGTCGGGGCGGTTCGAGGCGCTGCGCGAGACGGCGGAGGAGTTTGCGTTCGTCTTGGCGGCATCTGGCGGCGAGTGAAACTTTTGTGTCGGCGAGATTTTCAACTAGACACGGCCAAGGCGGCCTGATAGTTATGAAGCGTTGGTTAACAGGGTAAGTCTGATGGTCGCTCGCTTTCTCGCCGGTTTCGTGTGCCTCGCGCTTTCGACTGCTGCGGGGGCAGCGACGATCTACGATTATGAGCTCAATGGCTCGTACGCTGACGCGCTCGGCGGTCCGTCACTGACCGGCAACGGCGGCACGCTCGGCGCGACCGGGCTGACCTTCGGGGCAAATCAGGGGCCGACGCTGTCGGCGTCGATCGGCGCGGTCTATACGATCGAAACCAAGTTCAGCTTCGATACGACCTCCGGCTATCGCAAGATCATTTCGTTTGCCAACAACAATGTCGATACCGGGTTCTACAACCTCAACACCAGACTTAATTTCTTTAACGTCGCAACGTCGTCGTCGATCGACTTCGCGAACGGCGTACAGGCGGTCGTCGCGCTGTCGCGCGACGCGGCGAGCACCGTCCGAGGCTATGTCAACGGTACGCAGGTGTTCAGCTTCGTCGATACGACCAACATCGCCAATCCGGGGTCGGCGCTGTTCTTTTTCCAGGACGACTCGGCGACCGGCGCTGGCGAGGCGTCATCGGGCTTCGTCGATTATATCCGCATTGCCGACACTGCCGGGTCGAGCGTTTCGCCCATCGGCGGCGCGACGGTTCCCGAACCGGCGACATGGGCGCTGATGATCGGGGGCTTCGGCCTCGTCGGGGCAAGCCTGCGCCGCCGCGCCGCGATCGCCGCCTGATCTGCTATCGCGACACGCTAAAGGGCCGTCCCGCGCGGGGCGGCCTTTTTGCGTTTCCCGCCTTCGCGCGACTCGGCTAGATCGAGCGTCAATCGAAGGAGTTCCGTATGCGCGCCATGCTGCCCCTGATCGTGATTGGCGTAGCCATCGCCGCGCCCGCGCTGGCGCACAGCCTGCCCGAAGCGACCGCCGGGCCGCAGCGGTCCGACGCGAACAAGGCGCGCGACAAGTATCGCCACCCGACGGAGACGCTGGCTTTCTTTGGACTCAAGCCGACGATGACCGTCGTCGACATCGCCCCGTCGGGCGGCTGGTACACCGAGATCCTCGCCCCGGTGCTTCGCGCGCACGGCCGCTACATCGCGGCGGGCAGCGATCCCGCGACCGAGAACGGCGCGAAATCGGTGGCGAAGTTCAAGGCGAAGCTCGACGCCGAACCGCTCTACAGCAAGGTCGTCGTGACGACCTTCGGCAAGGACCACTACGACGTCGCGCCGCCGGGGACCGCCGACATGGTCCTCGACTTCCGCGAAATCCACAACCACGTTGGCGGCGGCTTCGCCCCCGCGGCGTTCAAGGCGTTCCACACCGCGCTCAAATCCGGCGGCATCCTCGGCATCGTCGAGCACCGGTTGCCCGAAGACGCGCCTGCCGCGCGCGAGGCTACGAGCGGCTACATGAAGGTGTCGACGGTCAAGGCGCTCGCCGCCGCCGCCGGGTTCAAGTTCGTCGCCGCGTCGGAGGTCAATGCCAACCCAAAGGATACGCACGACTATCCCAAGGGCGTCTGGACGTTGCCGCCGAGCTATGAGGAGGGCGACAAGGACCGCGCGAAATACGCCGCGATCGGCGAAAGCGACCGGATGACGTTGAAATTCGTCAAGCCCTGATCGCCGCGCCGCGAGGTTATTTTCCGAGCTTCTCGAGCTTCGCCTGCAGCGCTGCCATCTGCGCCCGGAGCGCGTCGAGCTCGGCGGTGTCGGCGCGCGGCGCGGGCTTTGCCGCCGCCTCGCTCGCCTTGACCAGCGCCGCGCGGCCGGTGAGCATGTCGGCGGCGGCCTGGAACATCGCCATGTTCTGCTTGGCGAGCGTCTCGAACGGCTTGAACGCCGCGCCGCCGAACGCGCCCGCGACCGACTCGCGGAACTGCGTCTGGTTCTTGGCGAACGCCGCCATCGACGCCTCGAGATAATGCGGTACCATTGCCTGCATCGAATCGCCGTACATCGCGATCAGCTGGCGCAGGAACGGGACCGGCAGCATCGTCTGGCCGCCGTTTTCGCCGTCCATCACGATCTGCGTCAGGACATTGTGGGTGATATCGTCGCCGGTCTTGGCGTCGAACACCTGGAAGTCGCGCCCCTCGCGGGTCATCACCGCGAGATGCTCGAGAGTGATGTAGCTCGACGTGTCGGTATTATACAGGCGGCGGTTGGCGTATTTCTTGATGACGACCGGGGCGGGTTTGGCCGGGTCGACAGCACGCGCGGCGTGGTCCATCGGGATTTCCAGAGAAGTTAATATGTTGCGATAGCACAACCTTGTGCTGCGCCGCAACGCGAGCGGCGCTGGCGTGGGGACCCCGACCGGCCTAAGGGTCCGAGCACAAACCCTTGGGAGCCTTCCGACCATGACCGACATCGTCATTACCGCCGCCAAGCGCACCCCGGTCGGCAGCTTCATGGGGGCGTTCGGCGCGGTTCCCGCGCACGAACTCGGCGCGCAGGCGATCATGGCCGCGCTTGCGCAGTCGGGCGTCGCGGCGGACGAGGTCGACGAGGTGATCATGGGGCAGGTGCTGACCGCCGCGCAGGGGCAGAACCCGGCGCGGCAGGCGGCGGTGAACGCCGGCATCGCCAAGGAGGCTCCGGCGTGGGGCGTCAATCAGGTCTGCGGCAGCGGGTTGCGCGCGGTCGCGCTGGGGGCGCAGGCGATCATGGCGGGCGACGCGACCGTCGTCATCGCGGGCGGGCAGGAGAGCATGAGCCAGTCGACGCATGCGCAGGCGCTACGGTCGGGCACCAAGATGGGCGCGGTCGAGCTCGTCGACACGATGATCAAGGACGGGCTGTGGGACGCGTTCAACGGCTATCACATGGGGATCACCGCCGAAAACGTCGCCGAACAGTATCAGATCAGCCGGAGCGCGCAGGACGCGTTCGCGGTCGGCAGCCAGAACAAGGCGAGCGCCGCGCGGGCTTCGGGTCGCTTCGTCGATGAGATCGCGCCGGTCACGATCAAGGGCCGCAAGGGCGACACCATCGTCGACACCGACGAATATATCCGCGACGGCGCGACGATCGACAGCGTGTCGGGTCTCAAGGGCGCGTTCAAGAAGGACGGCACCGTTACCGCGGCGAACGCCAGCGGGTTGAACGACGGGGCCGCCGCGCTCGTGCTG
>JBBSFF010000271.1:0-3603 GCA_038238995.1 Sphingomonadales bacterium | reverse complement strand
TGACGATGGCGGAGGCGACGACGCCACTGTTCGACCGCGCGACGCTCCCCGCCGGGTTCGGCATCGCCGGGCCGGCGATCATCGTCGATGCCTCGGCGACGACGGTGGTCGAGCCCGGCTGGCGGGCCGAGGTCGATGCCCATGGCAACCTCATCCTGACCCGCGCGGGCGAGCCGATCGCCCCCGCGCCGTCGTCGACCACGCTCGACCCGATCCGCCTCGAGCTGTTCGCGCACCGCTTCATGGGGATCGCCGAGGCGATGGGGGTCGCGCTTCAGTCGACCGCCGCGTCGGTCAACATCAAGGAACGCCTCGACTTTTCGTGCGCGCTGTTCGACGCCGACGGCGCGCTGATCGCCAACGCGCCGCACATGCCGGTCCACCTCGGCTCGATGGGCGAAAGCGTCGCCGCCGTCCGCCGCCGTCCCGATGGCCTGCGTGCTGGCGACGTGGTGATGCTCAACGCGCCGTACAACGGCGGCACGCATTTGCCCGACATCACCGTCATCATGCCGGTGTTCCTCGACGGCGAGACCCCCGCCTTCTTCGTCGCCGCGCGCGGACACCACGCCGACATCGGCGGCATCGCGCCGGGATCGATGCCGGCGAACAGCGTCTCGGTCGAGGAGGAGGGCGTGCTGATCGACGACGTCCTGCTCGTCGACGCGGGCGAGTTTCGCGAGGCGGCGGTCCGCGCCGTGCTCGGGTCGGGCGCGTACCCCGCGCGCAACCCCGACCAGAACATCGGCGACCTCAAGGCACAGGTCGCGGCGTGCGCGCGCGGCGCGGCCGAGTTGCGCGCGCTGTGCGACGCGACCGGGCGTGAAATGGTCGAGGCGTACATGCGCCACGTCATGGCAAACGCCGAGGAAGCCGTCCGCCGCGCGATCGCCGGGCTGCGCGATGGGAGCTTTGCCTATGCGCTCGACAACGGCGCGGTCGTCCGCGTCGCGGTCAGGATCAACCATACTGCGCGGTCGGCGACGGTCGACTTCACTGGCACTAGCGCGCAGCAGCCGAGCAATTTCAACGCCCCGCGCAGCGTCGTCCGCGCCGCGGTACTGTACGTCTTCCGCTGCCTGATCGACGACGAGATCCCGTTAAACGACGGCTGCATGCGGGCGATCGAGGTGATCATCCCGCCGGGCTCGATGCTCGACCCGGTGTATCCGGCGGCGGTCGTCGCGGGCAATGTCGAGACGAGCCAGGTCATCACCGACGCGCTGTTCGGCGCGCTCGGCGTGATGGCGGGGGCGTGCGGCACGATGAACAACTTTACCTTCGGCAACGCGCGCGTCCAGTATTACGAAACGATCGCCGGGGGGTCGGGGGCGGGCCTTGTTGGACAGGATGGGGGTTTCGACGGCGCGAGCGCGGTCCAGACGCACATGACCAACAGCCGCCTGACCGACCCCGAGGTGCTCGAAGCGCGCTTTCCGGTGCTCGTCGACAGCTTTGCGGTGCGGCGCGGATCGGGGGGCGCGGGCGCGTGGCACGGGGGCGACGGCGTCGTCCGGCGCATCCGCTTCCGCGCGGCGGCGACGGCGGGCATCCTGTCGAACCGCCGCATCGTGCCGCCGTTCGGCCTCGCGGGCGGCAGTCCCGGCGCGGCGGGGGTGAACCGGGTCGAGCGCGCCGACGGCAGCGTCGCGACCCTCGCCGGCACTGCGACGGTCGACATGGCCCCCGGCGACGTGTTCGTGATCGCCACGCCGGGCGGCGGCGGATATGGAGTGGCAGAATGAGCGACGTTCCCGACGGCTTCGCGCGGCACGAGCGGACCAGCCCGATGACCGCGCCATGGTTCCCCTTGTGGTTCCGCGACGCCGATACGACGCTCGGGCTCCGCATCGCCGAGGCGCACTGCAACTCGCGCGGCATGGCGCACGGCGGATTGATCGCCGCACTTGCCGACAACATCATGGGCATCGCCTGCGCCCGGGCGCGGCCGTCGCAGCCGGTGACGGTCGGGCTGGGCATCGACTATCTCGGCAGCGCGCGGATCGGCCAGTGGGTCGAGTTCACTCCCGTGGTCGACAAGGTCGGGTCGACGCTCGGCTTCGCGACGTGCCGCGTCACCGCCGACGGCGTGCTCTGCGCGCGAGCGAGCGCGACGTTCCACCTCGCGGGGCGCTGAGCCGCGATCGATCGGCGCGATGTTGACGCGCTGGCCGCCGCATGCTCGACTGATCGGCGTGGCTGTGGGAGCCCTGCCATCGGTCGGCGTGGAGCGGTCCAACTCGGGGGATACGATGCGCATAGGGCTGATGGTTGCACTTGCCGTATTTGTCGGCAGCCCGGCGTTTGCCGTCGCGGGCGGAGCCCGGCCCGGGGTGGCGGCGATCATCGACGAGGGCTTCAACCACAGCGAAGTCATGCAGACGGCGCAATATCTCGACGACCGGATCGGCGGGCGGATGACGAATTCGCCCGCGATGCGCGCTGCCGAGGCGTGGACCCAAAGCCGCTTCCGCGACTGGGGTCTGGGCAACGTCCACAAGGAGGCGTTCGCCTTCGGTCGCGGCTGGTCGATCGACCACATCGCGGTCCGGATGATCACGCCGCGCGTCATCCAGCTGCACGCGATCCCGATCGCGTGGACGCCCGCGACGGCGGGCGCGGTCACCGCGCCGATCGTCGTCGCGCCGATCAAGCGCGAGCGCGACCTCGACGCGTATCGCGGCAAGCTCAAGGGCAAGATCGTCCTCGTCGACCTGCCGGGCGAGGGGTCGGAGCTCGTCAAACCCGGCTTCGAGCGGCTGAGCGCCGACGATCTCGCCAAGGAGGACCGTTTTCCGGTCCCGACCTATGGCCCCGAAACGCTGCCCAAGGGCGCGCGGCGGCTGTTGCTGCAGGACCGGATCGACGCCTTCCTCGCGGCCGAAGGCGCGGTCGCGCGCGTGCGCCAGTCGTACCGCGACGGCGGCCTGATCCACGGCGAAGGCTATGCCGAGGTCAAGGGCTATGCGGTCGCCGGGATCGAGCTCGCCGCCGAAGATTATCGGCGGCTCGCGCGGCTCGCCTCGACCGGCGCGGTCACGCTCGAGATCGACAGCCGCACCGCCTTCCACGACGACGACAGCAACGCCTACAACATCATCGCCGAAATCCCGGGGACCGACCCCAAGGCCGGCTTCGTGATGGCGGGCGGACATCTCGACAGCTGGGTCGCGGGTGACGGCGCGGCCGACGACGGCGCGGGCGTCGTCACCGTCATGGAGGCCGCGCGCATCCTGTCGCATCTGAAGGTCAAACCCCGCCGCACGATCCGCTTCGCGCTCTGGGCGGGCGAGGAACAGGGGCTGCTCGGCTCGCTCGCCTATCTCGAGGCGCACATCGCCCGGCGTCCGCCACCGCCGCCGGGGACGAGCGCGCTCGCCAATTATTTCTCGTACGCGCGCCGGTTCCCGGTGACCAAGCTCGCCGATTACGACGGGCTCGCGGCGTATTTCAACATCGACAACGGTTCGGGCAAGCTGCGCGGAGTCTACGCCGAAGGCAATCTCGCCGCCGTCCCGATCCTGAGCGAGATGATCGCGCCGTTCAAGTCGATGGGGGTCGACCGGGTCGTCGCGGCGCAGACCGAAGGGACCGATCACCAGT
>JBBSFF010000270.1:0-3608 GCA_038238995.1 Sphingomonadales bacterium | reverse complement strand
GTGCGCGTGCGCTGGCCGGGGTTCCTGATCGACGGGCGCGACGGCGGCTACGTCGCGGCCGCCGTGACCGACGCCGCCACGGGAATCGCCAATGGCGACCGGCTGGTCGGCTGCGACGACGTACCGATCGCCCCGCTGTTGGCGCAGCGGCTCGACGGGCGCGAGGCGGACTGGTCGAAACCGCCCGAGCGTATCCGGCAGGCGTGGCGGCTGTTCGTCGATTACGCGATCGACGCGCCGCCGCCGCTCGCCCGGTGCCGCTTCGACCGGGCCGGAACGACGACGACCGTGGCGCTGAAGTGGACCGAGACCAACCCCTTGGCATTGAACGACCTGAGCGCGCCGATAAGCCGACGACCGGTCAAGCGGCGCCCGGTCGCGCTCGACTATCGACCCGACGGCGCCGCGCTGATCCGCGTCGGCTCGTTTGGTGACGAAGCCAGGCTCGGCGCGCTCGCCACGGCGATGACCGCCGACGCGGTCCGGCTGCACGCCGCGCCGTACGTCGTCTTCGACCTGCGCGGCAACGGCGGCGGCAATTCGACGTGGGGGACGAGCTTCGGTGAGATCCTGTTCGGCAAGGCGGCGGTCGCGGCGCTCGGCGAACCGGCGAGCGGTAAGTACTTCCGCGCGTCCGCCGGAGCGATCGTCCGGCTCCGACTGATCGCGAAGGAATTCGCCGATCAGGGTCCCGCGATGGCCGAAGTCGCGCGATATTGGCAGGCGATCGCCGACCGGGTCGCGGCGAGCCCCGATGGCGACCGCAAACTGTTCACCGACTTCGTCAATCCGCCGGTGGCCAAATCCAGACGCGCGCCGGTTTCGGACTATCGCCGCCCGGTCTACGTTCTGACCGACGCCGGCTGCTTCAGTTCGTGCGTCGTCGCCGCCAACGTCCTGATGAAGCTGGGTGGCCGCAACGTCGGCGAAGTCATGGGCCAGAACGAGGAATATGGCGAGATCACCGGGCCGATCGCGCTGCCGTCGGGGCTGGCGCGCTACTGGCTGCCGGTGTCGATTATCCGTCAGCGGCGCGACGACCTCGGCGGGCTGCCGGTGGCGAGCGCGTGGTCTGGGGCAATGGACGACGATGCTGGGATCTACGCTTGGATCGCCGGGCTGGCGGCGACGGCGGGGCGTCCCGCGGGCTAATTCGCATCCCCCATCCGCAACGCCGCGATGAACGCCTCCTGCGGAATATCGACCGAGCCGTACTGGCGCATCCGCTTCTTCCCCTCCTTCTGCTTGTCGAGCAGCTTCTTCTTGCGGCTGATGTCGCCGCCGTAGCATTTCGCCGTCACGTCCTTGCGCATCGCCGCGATCGTTTCGCGCGCGATGACCTTGCCGCCGATCGCCGCCTGGACCGGGATCTTGAACAGGTGGCGCGGGATCAGGTCCTTCATCCGCTCGCACATGTGGCGGCCGCGCGCCTCGGCGGCGTCGCGGTGGACGATCATGCTGAGCGCGTCGACGGGCTCAGCGTTGACCATGATCGACATCTTGACGAGGTCGCCCTCGCGGTAGCCGATCTGATGATAGTCGAAGCTCGCATACCCCCGGCTGATCGACTTGAGCCGGTCGTAGAAGTCGAACACGACCTCGTTCAACGGCAGCTCGTAGATCACCTGTGCGCGCCCGCCGACGTACGTCAGGTTGGTCTGGATTCCGCGCCGGTCCTGGCACAGCTTGAGGATCGAGCCGAGATATTCGTCGGGGGTGAAGATCGTCGCCTCGATCCACGGCTCCTCGATCAGCTCGATCGTCGACGGGTCGGGCATGTCGGACGGGTTGTGGAGCTCGATCAGGCTGCCGTCGCGGATCAGCATCTTGTAGACGACCGACGGCGCGGTGGTGATCAGGTCGAGGTCGTATTCGCGCGTCAGCCGCTCCTGGATGATCTCGAGGTGGAGCAGCCCTAGAAACCCGCACCGGAACCCGAAGCCGAGCGCCGCCGACGATTCGGTCTCGAAACTGAAACTCGCGTCGTTCAAGCGCAGCCGCCCGAGGCTGTCGCGCAGCTTTTCGAAGTCCGCCGCATCGACCGGGAACAGCCCGCAGAACACGACCGGCTGGACGGTCTTGAACCCCGGGAGCGCGACCGCCGCCGGGCGCTTGGCGTCGGTGATCGTATCGCCGACGTTGGTCTGCGCGACCTCCTTGATCTGCGCGGTGATGAAGCCGATCTCGCCCGGGCCGAGCGTGTCGAGCAGCTCGATCTTCGGGCGGAACACCCCGACGCGGTCGACGAGATGTTGGGTGCCCTCGGCCATGAAGACGATCTGCTGGCCCTTGCGCAGGCTCCCGTCGATGACGCGGACGAGGATGACGACTCCAAGATACGGGTCGTACCAGCTATCCACCAGCATCGCCTTCAACGGCGCGGCTGGATCGCCCTTCGGCGGCGGGATCAGCCGGACGATCGCGTCGAGCACATCGTCGATGCCGATGCCGGTCTTCGCGCTCGTCAGCACCGCGTCGTCGGTCGAGATGCCGATGACGTCCTCGATCTGCTGCTTGACGCGCTCGGGCTCGGCGGCGGGCAGGTCGACCTTGTTGATGACGGGCACGATGACATGGTCGTGCTCGATCGACTGGTAGACGTTCGCCAGCGTCTGCGCCTCGACCCCCTGCGCCGCGTCGACGACGAGCAGCGCCCCCTCGCACGCGGCGAGGCTGCGGCTGACCTCGTACGCGAAGTCGACGTGCCCCGGCGTGTCCATCAGGTTGAGGACGTAGGCGTGACCGTCCGCCGCCGTATAGTCGAGGCGGACGGTCTGCGACTTGATCGTGATGCCGCGCTCGCGCTCGATGTCCATGTTGTCGAGCACCTGCTCGCTCATCTCGCGCGCGGTCAGCCCGCCGGTCTGCTGGATCAGCCGGTCGGCGAGGGTCGATTTGCCATGGTCGATATGCGCGATGATCGAGAAGTTGCGGATGCGGTCGAGGAGGGCGGTCATCCGTCACGCTCTAGCAGAGGGGGCTTGCCAAAGAAACCGCCGCACCGCCACATGGCGAGGGGAGAGGCCGTATGCTGCACGTCGCCATCGTCGGGGCTGGTCCGGCGGGGTTCTATACCGCCGAGGCGCTGGCCAAGCGGCTCGGCGACGCCGTCGCGATCGACATCGTCGACCGGCTGCCGACGCCGTACGGGCTGATCCGCGCCGGGGTCGCGCCTGATCACCAGTCGATCAAGGCGGTCGACCGGCGGTATCACGCGGTGCTTGCGGGTGGCGTCCGCTTCGTCGGCAACGTCGAAGTCGGGGACGGCGGCGTCGCGCTCGCCGAGCTGTCGGCGCTGTACGACGCGGTCGTCCACGCCACCGGCGCGCCGCACGACAAGCCGCTCGGCATTCCGGGCGAGGACCTGCCCGGCGTGCTCGGCTCGGCGGCGTTCGTCGGCTGGTACAACGGGCATCCCGATTACGCCGACCTCGACATCGCGCTCGGTCATCCGGGCGCGTGCGTCGTCGGCAACGGCAATGTTGCGATCGACGTCGCGCGGCTGCTGGCGAAGACCCTCGCCGAGCTCGCACATTCCGACGTCGCCCGCCATGCCCGTACCGCGCTCGCCGCGAGCGGTGTGCGCGACATTCACATCATCGGGCGGC
>JBBSFF010000269.1:0-3619 GCA_038238995.1 Sphingomonadales bacterium | reverse complement strand
GGCACGGGAGGCTCCCTTGCCAGCCCGCTCGCGCACCGACGCCGCGAGTTTCATCGCTTCGCTCATGTGCTTTCTCCAAAACCCCGCGCGCCTCCAGGGATGCGGGCGCGGGAAGCGGGGCCTTAAGCGAGATTGGCGGCCAAGGCAACAGCTTACGGCAACCGCTCGACCGTCAGACCCTTCGCCTTGAGCATCGCGACAACGCTGTCCTTGCCGCCGAGGTGCCCCGCGCCGACCGCGACGAAGACCTTGCCCGGGGTTGCCAGCCGCGCCGCGATCCACGTCGCCCACGCCGCGTTGCGGTTGGTCAGCAACGCGCTCGCGAGGGTCGGCGTCGCCTGGAAACCCTTGTCGAAATCCTTGGCCAGCGCCTCGGTCTCGCCCGACTGCCAAAAGGCGATCAACGCATTGGTATCGTCGCGCGCCGAGCCGAGATCGTCTATCGTCGAATCGAGCAGCGCGCGCGCGTCGGTTTCGGGCAGGTTGTCGAACAATCGCAGCTGCGCCTCGGGCGTTTCGAGGCCGAGCACCGGCTTCTTCGCCGCTTTCGCGCGCGCCGTCAGCGTCGCCTCGACCCCGTCGCCCGCCGTCAGCCCGAGCTGTCCGACCGCGCCGTCGCCGAGCGCGATCGCCGCGAGCCACGTCTTCATCCCGTCGAGTCGCGCCAGTGGCAGATGCAGCGCCGCGACCCCGGCGAGCAGCGCCGCGCGCTTCGACGGCGCGACGCGCGACGCCAGCGGCGGCAGGCCGGGTCGTTCGCCGAGCATCGCCACCAGCGGCCCGAGCCCGGCGGGGTCGTCGGGCAGCACGGCTTCGAGCACCAGCGTGTCGGCGGCGTCGACGCGCGCGGCGATCGCCGGGCTCAACCACGCGGCGTCGGCGGGCAACGCGTGGATCGTGCCGAAGATCGTGATGTCGGTATCGGCGTCGTGGACGTGCCACATCGCGGGTTCCGCCGCCCCGGGGGCGGCGAGGGCAAGGGCGACACACAAGGCAAGGATCCGCATCGGCGGCGATATAGGCGTGGCGGTCGGCAGTTGCGAGTCGCCGCCGCCCGCACTAAATGCCAGCGCGACCCGTCCAACCAAGCGAGACTTAATGGCCTTCAAGCTGCCCGACTTCAACGACCGCAAGGCCGCCGCGACCGCCGCGCGCCAGGCGGTGCTCGACAAATTCAAGGCCGTCCCCGTCGCCACGCCCGAGGAGCTCGCCGAACGCGCCGCGCGCGCCGCCGCGCAGGAGGCGAAGCAGATCGAAAAGGCGCAGTCGCTGAAGGGCCGCATCGCCGCCGAAAAGGCCGCCGTGGTCGCCGGGCGTGAAGCGAAGGAAGAGGCCGCGCGCAAGGCCGCCGAAGACGCGCTGATCACCGAGGAAATGAAGGCGGCGGCGAAAAAGGCCGAACGCGACGCGAAATACGCCGCCCGCAAGGTCGCGAAGAAGGCGGCGAAGCGGTAAATCGACCGCGTGTTGTCGTTCTCGCGCAGGCAGGGACAACGGCTTGGCAGCAGGGATGACAACCAGGGGTCACGCCGCTAGAACCCGGCGCTCCATGTTGCACCCGCGAACACCCGCCGATCCGCTGAGCTTCCAGGACATGATCCTGGCGCTCCAACGTTATTGGAGCGACCGCGGCTGCGTCATCCTGCAACCGTACGACGTCGAAGTCGGCGCCGGCACCTTCCACCCCGCGACCGTGCTGCGCGCACTCGGTCCCGAGCCGTGGCGCGCCGCCTATGTCCAGCCATGCCGACGCCCATCCGACGGGCGCTACGGCGACAACCCCAACCGGCTCGGCGCGTATTACCAGTTCCAGGTCATCCTCAAGCCGTCGCCGCCCGACATCATCGACGCCTATCTCGGCAGCCTCGCCGCGATCGGCATCGACGGTCGCCGCCACGACATCCGCTTCGTCGAGGACGATTGGGAAAGCCCAACGCTCGGCGCATGGGGGTTGGGTTGGGAGGTATGGTGCGACGGCATGGAAGTGTCGCAATTCACCTATTTCCAGCAGGTCGGCGGCATCGACTGCGCGCCCGTCAGCGGCGAAATCACCTACGGCCTCGAACGGCTGGCGACGTATATCCAGGGCAAGGATTCAGTCTACGACCTCGCCTACAACAACCGGATGACGTATGGCGACGTATTCGGCGAGAACGAACGCGAGTTCAGCGCGTACAGCTTCGAAGCGGCGAACACCGACCTGCTGTTCAAGCAGTTCGCCGACGCGCGCGCGGAGTGCGAAGCGCTCGTCGGTCGCGGCCTGCCGCTCCCGGCGTACGATCAGGCGATCAAGGCGAGCCACATCTTCAACCTGCTCAACGCGCGCGGCGTCATCAGCGTCGCCGAGCGCGCAGCGTATATCGGCCGGGTCCGCGACCTGACGACTTCGGTATGCGCGGGTTGGGTGGCGAAGAACGCCGAGCGCTGGGCGGCCGCGTGACCGACTTCCTGCTCGAACTGCTGACCGAGGAAATTCCGGCGCGGATGCAGGCGCGCGCGATCGAGCAGCTGATCGAGCGCTTCACCGCCGGGGTGGCCGCCGCCGCGCTGCCGATCGGTGCGGTCGCGGGGATGATCACGCCGCGACGATTGGTGCTGCAAGCAGCCGAGGTCGCCGCCGCGAGCGCCGGGACGAGCGACGAACGCCGCGGCCCGCGCACCGACGCCCCCGACGCCGCCATCGCCGGGTTCGTCAAATCGACCGGTATGGCCCGCGAGGCGATGGCGGCGCGCGACACGCCGAAGGGGCGCTTCTTGTACGCCACCATCGTCACGCCGGGGCGGAGCGCGGCGGCGATCATCGCCGATCTGATCCCGGGCGTCATCCGCGACTTCGACTGGCCGAAGTCGATGCGCTGGGGCGACGCCTCGATCAGCACCGCGAGCCCGCGCTGGGTCCGCCCGCTGTCGGGGATCGTCGCGCTGCTCGGTGATGCGGTGGTGCCGTTCGCGGCGGCGGGGATTGCGAGCGGGCGGACGACGGTCGGGCATCGCTTCCTGTCGAGCGGACCGATCGAGATCGCCAGCGCCGCGACCTACGTCGATCAACTCCGCGCCGCGTACGTCATGCTCGACCGCTACGAGCGTTTCCGCGTCATCATCGGCGGTGCGACATATGAAGCAAGGTCGAAGGGGCTGACGTACGTCAAAGACGACGCGCTCGCTCGCGAGAATGCAGGTCTCACAGAGTGGCCTATTCCCCTGATCGGCGAATTCGACCCGGCGTTCCTCGACGTGCCGCGCGAGGTCATCCAGTTGACGATGCGGACCAACCAGAAATATTTCGCGTGCACCGACGCGGGCGGAGCGCTCGCCCCGGCGTTCATCTGCGTCGCGAATATCGCGGCCGACGACGACGGCGCGGCGATCGTTGCGGGGAACGAGAAGGTCCTCGCGGCGCGGCTGGCCGACGCGAAGTTCTTCTGGGACGCCGATCTGGCGCGGGTCCGCGACGGCGGGCTGGTCGGGTTCACGCCGAAGTTGGCCGACATCGTCTTCCACGAAAAGCTCGGGACCGTCGCCGACAAGGTCGAGCGGGTGGCGAAACTCGCCCGCTGGCTGGTCGAAAGCGGCGCGGTCGGCACCCCCCCTCCCGGAACGGGAGGGGTCGGGGGTGGGC
>JBBSFF010000268.1:0-3672 GCA_038238995.1 Sphingomonadales bacterium | reverse complement strand
CGCTAAGCCCCTCGCGACAGCGCCGGACGATCAGCGCGAGAAGCACCCGCCGCTTGGTCGGATCGATCGCGCGGTAGACGTCGCCGACTGCGGCGAGGTCGCCGTCGAAAAGCCCGAGCGCCTCGTCGGCTTCGACATCGCCGATCGGCGTCATCCGCGGCAGCAGCAGCCCAGCCTTGCCGTCATTGGCCGACAGCCGGACGAACGCGTCGCCCAACGCCCGGACCGCGCGGCGGTTCGGCAGCAGCACCTGCGCCCGCGCCAGCGCCATCGGGTCGCCCGCCGTCCGCTCGAGCAGCCCCGCTGCGAGCGCGTCGACGAACGCGACGTGCGGCGGGATCGTGAAGACGGCGACGCCGGGCACGCCCACCGGGCGTCAGCCCGACGCCAGCAGGGTTTCGGTTGCGCCGACCGACGCCGGGGTGCCGACGTGGAACCACATGCCGCCGTGGACCGCGCCGTAGAGGCGGCCGCTCGCGAGCGCCTTGTCGTACAGCCGGTTGAGCGAGAATGCCGCGACCGCCTCGCCGTCGAACAGGCGTTTCGACAGCAGCTGGACGCCCGAAAACACGTACGGCGCGACGCGCGCCTCGACCCGCCGCCGCAGTCGCCCGATCGGGTCCATGGTGAAATCGCCGCGCCCGTCGTAGCCGCTCGCGCGCGCCAGCGGCACGAGCAGGAGTAGCGCATCCATCGTCGCCGCGTCCCAGCGTTGCGCGAGCAGATGGAGCGTGTCGATCGACCCGTCGACCCAGAGGTTATCGCTGTTGATGACGTAGAACGGGTCGCCGTCGATCAGCGGCAGCGCCTTGGTCACCCCGCCCCCGGTTTCGAGCAATTCGCCGCGCTCGTCGGAGATGACGACTTCGGGGCCGTCGCGCTGGGCGAGATGCGCTTCGACCTGCTCGGCGAAATAATGGACGTTGACCACCGCGCGCCGCACCCCCGCGGCGGTCAGATGATCGAGCGCGCGGTCGAGCAGCGACCGCCCCGCGACCTCGACGAGCGGCTTGGGCCGGGTCGCGGTCAACGGGCGCATCCGCTTGCCGAGCCCGGCGGCGAGCACCATCGCGGTCGACGGCACGACGGTGTCGACGACGGGGCGAAGCGCGAGCGGGATCGCGAAGCCGGTCACGCCCACGCCGTCGCGCGTGCCGATACGGGGATATTGGTGTCGAACCAGTCGCAGACCGGGGCGAGCGCGGGATGCGCGAGATTGCCCTCGAGCAGCCGCCACAGCCGCGGGTGCCGCTCGACATATCCCGCGCGGCCGTCGCGGTCGCGCAGCCGGGTGAAGATGCCGATGATCTTGGTGTTCCGCTGTGCGCCGAGGATTTCGTACGCGGCCCGGAAGGCGGCGGGGTCGTCGATCCTTCGCGCGGCGACATACCGCGCGATCATCGCCTCCTCGAGGGCGCGCGGCACATCGCGGCGCGCGTCCTGCAGCAGCGAGACGAGGTCGTACGCCGGGTGGCCCGCGAGCGCGTCCTGAAAGTCGAGCAGCCCGAGCCCGCGCAGGCCGGGGCGGTCGAGCAGCATCAGATTGTCGGCATGATAATCGCGCAGCGTAAGCACCGGCGCCGCCGCGGTCGCTGCGACCACCGCAGGCCACGCGGTGCGCCACGCGGCGTCGTACCCGGGAGCCTCGGTCAGGCCGACGGCGGGCAGATACCAGTCGGGGAACAGCCGCACCTCGCGCAGCAGCTCGGTTTCGGCGTACGGCGAAAGCGGCGGCGCGGGCTGGGCGTGGAGCGCAGCGAGCAGGTCGATCGCCTGCGCATAGACCCCTGCCTCGCGTGTCGGATCGGCCGCGAGCACCGGCGTCATCCGGTCGTCGCCGAAGTCCTCGAGCAGGATCAGCCCGGCATCGAGATCGACCCCGATCGGCTGCGGGGCCGAAAAACCCATTGCCGCGAGATGCCCGCCGACGTCGAGGAACGGCCGGCTGTCCTCGGTCGCCGGCGGCGCGTCCATCAGCACCGCGGTGCGATCGCCGTCGTGGACGCGAAAGTAGCGGCGGAACGAGGCGTCCCCCGCGAGCGGACGGATTTCCGCCCCCGCCCAGCCGTTCGCCGCGAGGAAAGCGGGGGCGGCGGCGGGCGGGATCATGCTGGTCTTGAAGGGGGCGGCCATCGCCTCTCCCATGCCTTCGGGACGGTCGCTGTCAAGGTCCGCGTGGCCTCGCCCGCGCCGTCGAGGCGGAGGCGCAGCGCGTGCGGCGGCAGCCGGTCGCCGAGCCGTTCGGGCCATTCGATCAACACCGCCGCCGTATCCCAGACATCGTCGAGGCCCAGCGCCTCGGCCTCGTCCGCCGACTCGAGCCGGTACAGGTCGACGTGCCACACCGGCGGATCGGTATCGTACGTCTGGACGAGCGTGAACGACGGCGACGGCACCTCGCCCACCCAGCCGAGCCCGCGCAGCACCCCGCGCGCGAACGTCGTCTTCCCCGCACCGAGATCGCCCGACAGCGCGATCACGTCGCCGGGGCGAAGGGCGGCGGCGAGGCTGGTCGCAGTCGCGGACAGCTCCGCCTCGTCGACGATCATCCGACCCTGCTGGCGGGATGGATCGCGGCGTCGGTCGAGGCGAAGTCGTGGCCGGTGCAGAGGATGGGCAATCCAGCGACTTTGGCGAAGCCGTAGATCATCAGGTCGAACAGATTGAGCATCCCGCCCATACCGTTGCCGGTTCCGTAAGCTTCGGCTGCAAGCGCGGCGGCGTCGGCATGAGCGGCGTCGAACGCGACAACCCGCACAGGATCGACCATCTCGGCGATAAAACTGCTGACCAGCGCCGGCGAGCGCAGTTGGCTCCTTCGGGCGACGACCCATAGCTCGACAAGCATCGGCGCGGGAAAGATGCAGGGCTGCTCAAGTATCGTCGCGCGGAGCTGAAACCACCGATCCTCTCGCTTGAGAACCGCCATGATCGCCGACGTGTCGACGACCAGCGTCGCAGGCGTCAACGCGGCAGCCCGTGCTCGTCGTACATCTCCGAGTCGAATTCGGCCATCGACATGATACTGGATGGGTCGATCTGTGCGAGGATCGCATCGATCCGCGCGATCCGCGCCGCCAGATCGTCGGATGAAGCGACCGGATCCGGCACACGGTCGAGCGCCTCCTCGATAACCTCCGCCTGGCTCCGCCCGTCGCGGGTAAGGACCGCGAGTCTCGCCGCCGCCTTGTCGGAGCGGATAGTGATCGGTTGCTGAGCTCGGCGGGGCTGCATCCCGACGGCACTACGCTACCGTGCTTGCACGTTCAAGCGACATGCAAGCACGGCATTCGATCAGTAGCGGTAATGATCCGGCTTGAACGGCCCGGCCTCGGGCACGCCGATGTAATCGGCCTGCTTCGGCGTCAGCTTGGTCAGCTTGACGCCGAGCTTGTCGAGGTGGAGCGCGGCGACCTTCTCGTCGAGGTGCTTGGGCAGGACGTAGACGTCGTTGCCGTACTGTTCGGGCCGGGTGAACAGCTCGATCTGCGCCAGCGTCTGGTTGGTGAAGCTCGCCGACATGACGAAGCTCGGGTGGCCGGTGGCGTTGCCGAGGTTGACCAGCCGGCCCTTCGACAAGATGATGATCGCCTTGCCGTCGGGAAACTCGACGAGGTCGACCTGCGGCTTGACCTCGGTCCACTTGTAGTTCGACAGCGCCGAGATCTGAAT
>JBBSFF010000267.1:0-3679 GCA_038238995.1 Sphingomonadales bacterium | reverse complement strand
GTGGACGTACGCCAGCGCGACGATCCGGCGGACATAGGTGCGTTCGTCGCCGAATTCGATGTCGGCCAGACGCTGCGGCAAGATCGGCGGGTTGAGGCCCGCGCGGTATTTCGCGACGAGCGCCTCGATACGCGCGCGCGGCACGACGGTGTCGCGCGCGAGCAGGATATTGTCGCCGGTGCGGGTCGTGCCCGTCGTTTCGAGATTGCTCCCCGGATATCGCGAGGGGTCGAACGCGCGCGGCAGGTCGAACCGATCGGGGAAGAATCTCGCCGCAAACAACCGCATCTGCCGATACGGGAGATAGATCAGATTCTTGAGATAGTTGATGTTGCCGAAATAGCCCGGGTCGACGACTGCCGTATTCGGCGCGGCGTATTTGTACGCGGGATGTCCGTAGCGGCCGGGCTTTTCGATCACCCCGATGATCAGCAGGCGTGGCACCTTCAACGGCAACATCTGGTCGACCAGCACCCAGTTCAGATCACGGCCGTTCTCGGGCAGCGAGAAATTGACGACGGCGACCGGCTGCCCTAGTCGGCGCAGCCCGTCCTCGAGCCGGGGCCCGCTGACCCCCGCGCCGAAGCGCGACGAGCCGACCAGCGCGACATCGATCGGCGCGGGATCGTCGTGCACCCGTTCGTAGATCCAGCGAATCCGATGCTGGATCGTGTGCTCGAGCGACCCGTAGCGCTGGTATTCGTCGTCGGGCAGGCTCGCGGCGGCGACGCCGAGCCCGACGACCGCGACGACGACGACAGCGGCACCGCGAAACCAGTTCAAGCGCTTCATCGTCCCCGCGCCCCTAGAAGTTGAAATACAGGAAGACGGCCTGGCCGCGCTGCACCAGCATCAGCCCGGCGAAGAACGCCAGCGCGACGACGGCGAAGCCAAACGGCGTCGGGCGCCAGCGCCACATCAGCGGCGGGTGGTTGACGCCCTGCCATTCGGAGAAGTTCGTCGCCGGACGGTAACGCGACATGATCTGCTGGGTATTGGGGAAGAGCGCGACGACGAGCGCGGCGGCGGCGAGCATCAGCGCCATGTCGAGCGACATCGCCGTCCCGTCGAACAGGCTGCCGACCCCGCCGCTGAGCCCGAGCATCGCCTTCGAGATCGTCCAGCCGTCGCCGACCGAGTTCGCACGGAAAAAGACGTTGGTGAAGCCGAGCGCGAAGGTCGTGATGAGGTGGTATCCGATGATTTCGCTCCGCCCGACTTCGCGCGGGGGGAGTTTCGCCTGGCGGCGTCGCTTGCGCGCCTGCTTCTGCACCTCGCGCCAGATCTGGTTGATCAGCACGTACGCCGCGTGGAGCAGTCCGAAGATGATGAAGGTCCAGCCGGCTCCGTGCCAGATCCCGCTCAGCAGGAAGGTGAAGAAGGTCGGCAGGCCGACGGTCACGGCGAACCCCGGCCATCGGCCGAGCCCGCGCGCCGCCGACCAGCGGTTGAGCGGAATCGCGATCGGCTGATAGACATAGGCGAGCAGGAAGCGCTGCAGCGACATGTGCCAGCGCCGCCAGTAATCGATGATCGACGCCGCGCGCAGCGGTGAATGGAAATTGAGCGGCAGCTTGACCCCGAACATCCGCGCCAGCCCGATCGCCATGTCGGAATAGCCCGAAAAGTCGAAATACAGCTGGAGCATGTACGAAAACGACGCCGCCCAGCCGCGCGCGAAGTCGTAGTGCTGGACGGCGACATCGGTGAACAATGGATTGGCGTAGAGCGCGAGCGTATCCGCGACGACCGCCTTCTTGCACAGGCCGAAGGCGAAGATCGCCAGCCCGATCATGATGTTGCGCCCCTGCGCGCGGGTGAACAGCCGCCCCCGCAGCTGCGGGATGATCTCCGCATAATGGACGATCGGCCCCGACAGCAGCTGTGGGAAGAACGCCGCGAACAAGCTGAATTCGAGAAAGCCGGTGCGCTTGACCTCGCCGCGGGCACAGTCGTTGAGATAGGCGATCTTCTGGAAGGTGAAGAACGAGATCGCCAGCGGCAGGACGATGTGGTGGAGGGTCAAGTCGCGCCCCGTCGCCAGCGCGACGTTGGCGACGACGAAGTTCGCGTATTTGTAATAGCCGAGCAGTGCCAGATCGACCGTCACCCCGAACGCCAGTGCGGCGCGGACGGCAACCGGACGGCGCGCGGTCTGCAACCGCTGCAAGCCCGCGCCGACGATAAAGTTGAACACGATCGCGAAACCAAGGATCGCCAGGTCCTGCGGCCGCCACCACGCGTAGAAGCCAAGGCTCGCCGCCGTCAGGAAGACCATTCCCGCGGTGCGGCTGATCCGGCCGATCAGGTAGAACAGCACCAGCGCGGCGGGCAGGAAACCGAAGATGAAGGCGAGGCTGTTGAACAGCATCAGCGGCGCCCCGGCCGCGCCAGCCGACGCCGCGCCGCCGTCGAACGTGTCGAGACCGCCACCCTGCGCCTAGAAGTTGAAGTAGAGGAACACGGCCGCGCCGCGCTGGACGAACATGACGCCGCCGAACAGCACCACCGCGGCAAAGACGATGCCGATCGTGTCCGGCTGCCACCGCCACATCAGCGGCGGGTGGTTGACCCCGCGCCACGCGGCGAAATTGATTGCGGGGCGGAAGCGCGCCATGATCTGCTGCGTGTTGGGGAACAGCCCGACGAGCACGATCGTCGCCGCGATCATCGCCGCGAGTTCGGGCGCGAGCATCGCCACAGGGGCGGCTCCATGCCCCGAATGGCTCCACCCGAGCTCGTTGCCACCGAGCATCGCCGCGAAGATCGTCGACGCATCGCCGACCGAGGTCGCGCGGAACATGACGTTGGTGAACCCAAGCGCGAACAGCGTCAGCGCGTGATAGCCGACGATGTCCCACCGCCCCGGCGTGACGGGGGGCAGCTTCGCCTTGCGGCGGCGGCGGTTCGCCTGCTTGCGCCGCTCGCGCCAGACTTCGTTGATCAGCACGTAGCAGGCGTGCATCACGCCGAACAGGATGAAGGTCCACCCGGCCCCGTGCCACAGACCGCTGAGCAGGAAAGTGAAGAAGGTCGGGACCGCGACGCCGGCGGCGAACGCGCTCCATCCGGTCAGACCGCGTTCGGCCGCCCAGCGATTCATCGGCAACGCGATCGGCTGGTACAGATACGCGAGCAGGAACCGCTGCAGCGTCATGTGCCAGCGCCGCCAGTAATCGATGATCGACGCCGCGCGCAGCGGCGAGTGGAAATTGAGCGGCAGCTTGACCCCGAACATCCGCGCCAGCCCGATCGCCATGTCGGAATAGCCCGAAAAATCCATGTACAGCTGGAGCATGTAGGTGATCGCCGCGGTCCAGCCTGTGCGCAGGCTCCACGCATGGTCGGCGACGTGCGCGTACATCGGGTTGGCGTAGCCTGCGAGGCTGTCGGCGATCACGGTCTTCTTGAACAGGCCGATCGCAAAGATGACGAGGCCGATGACGAGGTTGCGCATCAGCAGCCGGGTGAAATTCGGCGCCCTGAGCTGCGGGATGATCTCCGAATAATGGACGATCGGCCCGGCCAGCAGCTGTGGGAAGAACGAGGCGAACAGGCCGAACTCGACCGGGCCGGTCCCCTTGACCACCCCGCGCGACGAATCGACGAGGTAGGCGATTTTCTGGAAGGTGAAGAACGAGATCGCCAGCGGCAGGACGATGTGGTGGAGGGTCAAGTC
>JBBSFF010000266.1:0-3681 GCA_038238995.1 Sphingomonadales bacterium | reverse complement strand
GACCGTGTCTCCACGAAGTCCACTGGCTACACCTCGATAACTGATGTCCCGTAGGAAAACTGCAGTGCCACGCCGTCGAGGACGGCGATGATCGCCGACGACAACGGCGAGGCCCAACATCAAGGCGAGCGCGGCGTTAGGATGAGTCTCGTTTGCATCGGATCGGGCAGTGGTCCTGCCGCGCAAAGTAATTCCGGGTACCGCATATCAGCGCGGCTACCGACTTCACCGGTCGCTGTGAGCAGCGTTGAGGTCGACGGGTAGACCTTCCGCAGCCGCCGGGCGTCGGAAGCCGCTTGCCTCACATATGGATAGGCTTGCCCGTGACCGCCATCGCCGCCTCCTTCAATGCCTCCGAATGCGTCGGGTGGGCGTGGCAGGTATAGGCGATGTCCTCCGACGATGCGCCGAACTCCATCGCCAGCGCGGCTTCGGCGATCATCGTCCCCGCCATCGAGCCGAGTATGTGGACGCCGAGGACGCGGTCGGTCGCGGCGTCGGCGAGGACCTTGACGAAGCCGTCGGTGTCGCGGTTCGCCTTCGCCCGGCTGTTGGCGGCGAAGCTGAAGCGCCCCGCCTTATAGGCGACCCCCGCCACCTTCAGCTCCTCCTCGGTCCGCCCGACCGACGCGACCTCGGGGTGGGTGTAGACGACCGCCGGGATGACCGCGTGGTTGACCAGCCCATTGAGGCCAGCGATGTTTTCGGCCGCCGCGATCCCCTCGTCCTCGGCCTTGTGCGCGAGCATCGGGCCTTCGACGACGTCGCCGATCGCCCAGATGCCGGGAACGGCGGTCGAAAAGTCGGGATTTATCGGCACCCGCCCGCGCGCGTCGAGCGTGAGCCCGGTGGCGTCGATGTTCAGCCCGGCGGTGTTCGGCTTGCGACCGATCGACAGGAGGACGATGTCGGCGGCGATGTCCTCGCGCCCGCCGCCCTTCGCTGGTTCGACGACGACGACTGCGCCAGCCCCTTCGCGCCGCGCCTCGATCACCTTGGTCGCAGTCTTGAGGACCATTCCCTGCTTCGTCATCAGCTTGGCGAAGGCGATCCCAACCTCGGCGTCCATCGCGGGCACGACGCGGTCGGCGTATTCGATCACGGTGACCTTCGCGCCGAGGCGCAGCCAGACGGACCCCATCTCGAGCCCGATATAGCCGCCGCCGATGATGACCAGATGCCCGGGCACCTTCGGCAGCGCGAGCGCCTCGGTCGAGGTAATCAGCACCTCGCCGTCGGGGACGATGCCGGGCAGCAGCGCGACCTCCGACCCGGTGGCGATGATGAAGTTCTTCGCGGTGATGCGGCGGTCGCCGACGGTGAGCGTCTTGGCGTCGGCGAACGCGCCTTCGCCTTTGATCCATTCGACCTTGTTCCTCTTGAACAGGAAGGCGACGCCGTCGGTCAGCTCCTTCACGGCCTTGTCCTTTTCGACCATCATCGCGCCGACGTCGAGGTCGACCGAGCCGAAGGTGATGCCGAACTTGGTCAGGTGGCCGCCCTTGGCCTCGTCGTAGAACTCGGACGCGTGGAGCAGCGACTTCGACGGGATGCAGCCGACGTTCAGGCACGTGCCGCCGAGCCGGTCGCGCTTCTCGACGCACGCGGTTCTAAGGCCAAGCTGTGCGGCACGGATCGCGGCGACGTACCCACCGGGGCCGCTGCCGATCACAACGACGTCGAAGTCAAAATCCGCCATATCGGTTTCCTAAAGGTCGATCAGCAGCCGTGCCGGGTCCTCGATGGCGTCTTTCACCGCGACAAGGAAGGTGACCGCATCGCGGCCGTCGACGAGCCGGTGGTCATAGCTGAGTGCGAGGTACATCATCGGGCGGATGACGATCTGCCCATCGCGAACGACCGCGCGGTCCTCGATCCGGTGCATGCCGAGCACGCCCGACTGCGGCGTGTTGAGGATCGGCGTCGACATCAGCGAGCCGAACACCCCGCCGTTGGTGATCGTGAACGTTCCGCCAGCCATGTCGGCGATCGTCAGCTTGCCGTCGCGGGCGCGGCGGCCGAAATCGCCGATCGCCTTCTCGATATCGGCGAAGCTGTGCTTGTCGGCGTCCTTCAGAACCGGGACGACCAACCCGCCCGGCGACGATACCGCGATGCCGAGGTCGGCATAGTCGCGGTAGACGATCTCTTCGCCCTCGATCGCCGCGTTGACCGAAGGCACGTCGCGCAGCGCCAGCACCACCGCCTTCACGAAGAACGACATGAAGCCGAGGCGGACGCCGTGCTTCTTCTCGAACAAATCCTTGTACTTGGTCCGCGCCGCCATCACCGCCGTCATGTCGACGTCATTGAACGTCGTCAGCATCGCGGCGGTGTTCTGCGCCTCCTTCAACCGTCGCGCGATCGTCTGGCGAAGGCGGGTCATGCGGACGCGCTCCTCGTTGCGTGCGGGGGCAGCCGGAGCGGCAGCCGGAGTGGGGGCCGCACTGCCGACGACCTTCGCGGTCCCCGCCTCGATCGCGGCAAGGAGGTCGCCCTTCGTCAACCGCCCGTCGAGCCCCGTGCCGGTGATCGACGCGGGGTCGAGGTTATAGTCGCCGAGCAGGCGGCGGACCGCGGGGGCGATCGCGGGTTCATCGTGGGCGGCGGGCGCACCGGGCGCTGCGGGAGCCGGAGCCGGATCGGCGGGTGCGGTCTTCGACGGCAGCAGCTCGGCCTTCGCGGTTTCGGGCTTCGGCGGAGACGCTTCGGCCTTCAGCGTTTCCACCTTGGGAGCTTCGGCTTTCGTGGTTTCGACCACCGCCGGGGTCGGGGCAGCCATCTTCGCCGGAGCCCCCGCCCCGCTCTCGATCCGCGCGATCACCGCGCCGACGTTGACGGTGTCGCCGACCTTGAACAGTTGTTCGCCCATCGTGCCCGCGACCGGCGACGGAACCTCGACCGCGACCTTGTCGGTTTCGAGGCTGACGATCGGCTCGTCGGCGGCGACCGCGTCGCCAGGGGCCTTGAGCCACTCGCCGACGGTCGCCTCGGTGATCGACTCGCCCAGCGCGGGGATGGTGACGTCGGTGGCCATGGTCGTTCCTAGCTAGCTGCCGTCATCGCCGCTTGCGCGGCGATGACAGGAAGAGAATTGCGGATCACTCGGCCGCCTGGACCGACTTCAGCCCCGTTCGGATCGCCGCGCGAACTTCGGACGGTGCCGCACCGAGCGCCTCGGCGATAAGCTTCGCCTGTTCGGCGGCGTGACGCTTGGCGAGCCCGGTCGCGGTCGCCGCCGCTGCCGCGCGCCCAGCATAGCTCGCGCGGCGCCCGATGGCATCCTCGATCGGGCGCGCGACGAAGTGCCATGCCCCGGCGTTGCGCGGTTCCTCCTGGCACCAGACGACGTCGTCGAGCGCGGTAAAGCGCGCGGCGCAATCCGCGATAACATCGGCGGGGAACGGATATAGTTGCTCGACGCGCAGGATATAGATGTCGTCGCGCCCGGCCTTTTCGCGGGCTTCGAGCAGGTCGTAATAGACCTTGCCCGAACACAGGATCAGGCGGCGGACGGCGACGTCAGGAACCGGATTGAGATCGTCGAGGCAGCGGTGGAAGCTCGACCCGGCGCCCATGTCGGCGAGGCTCGACACCGCCCGCTTGGCCCGCAGCAGCGACTTTGGCGTCATCACGATCAGCGGCTTACGGAAGTCGCGAAGCAACTGGCGGCGCAGGACG
>JBBSFF010000265.1:0-3726 GCA_038238995.1 Sphingomonadales bacterium | reverse complement strand
AGACCCCCGGCGCGGCGCTGTCGGGGACCAGCCCATAGACCTGATCGTCGGGTTCGAGCCCCAGATCGGGCGCGGCGACGTCGGTCGTCAGCGGCGCGGGCGGCGTCCCGCCGACCGCGCGCGCCATGTACGCGGCGAACGCGCGCGCCGGGGCACGCCCGCCCTGGAGGCTCGCAACCGGCCGCGCATCGTCGCGCCCCATCCACACGCCGGTCGTCAGTTCGTTGGTGAAGCCGACGAACCAGCCGTCCTTGTAGCTGCTCGTCGTGCCGGTCTTGCCCGCGAGCGGGCGTCCGATCTGCGCGTTGCGCCCGGTGCCGGTTTCGACCGCCGCCTTGAGCAGGTCGGTCATCTTCGCCGCGACATACGGCGCGACGAGGACGCGCGGGCTCGCCGCTTCGCGGGTATAGAGAATCTTCCCCGACGCGGTGGCGATTTGGCGAATCGCATAGGGTCGCGTCTCGACCCCCTGGCTCGCGACGGCGGCGTATGCGCCCGTCAGTTCGAGCAGCGTCACATCGGACGCGCCGAGCGACATCGCCGGGCGACGGTCGATCGGGGTGGTGATGCCGAAGCGGCGCGCGACGTCGGCGACGGTGTCGAAGCCGACGCGCTCCGCCAGCCGCACCGCGACGGTGTTGATCGATTGCGCGAACGCCTGCCGCACCGTCACCGTCCCGGCATAGCCATTGCTGAAATTCCGCGGCGACCAGCCGTCGATCGTGATCGGCGCATCGACGATCGTGTCGTCGGGCTGGACCCCATCCTCGATCGCGGCGAGATAATCGAATAATTTCCACGAACTGCCAGGTTGCCGCCGCGCCGCAACCGCGCGGTTGTAGTTCGACGCGACATAGTCGCGCCCGCCGACCATCGCCTTGACCGCACCGTCGCGCGCCATCGCCACGAGCGCCCCCTGCGCCCCTATTGGCACCTCGGCGGCGATCGCCGCTTCGGCGAAGCGCTGCCCGGCGGGGTCGAGCGTCGTCGCCACCGACAGCGGCTCGACCGCCTCGTCGGTCAAGTTCTCGACCTGCGCGAGCACCCAGTCGGTGAAGTAGCGCACCCCCGACTGGCGCTCCTGCGGGGCGAACCGCAGCGCCTTGAAGTCGGTGGCGGCGGCCTGCGCCGGGGTGATCGCCCCCGAATCGGCCATCGTCGCGATGACGACGCTGGCACGGTCGCGCGCGCGGACCGGGTCGGCCGACGGGGCGTAGCGGCTCGGCGCCTTGACCAGCCCGGCGATAATCGCCGCCTCCTCGAGGCTCAGCGTCTCCGCCGGATGGCCGAAGAATTTGCGGCTCGCGGCGTCGATCCCGTACGCCCCGCCGCCGAAATAGACGCGGTTGAGGTAAAGTTCGAGGATCGCCTCCTTGGTGAACTTGCGCTCGATCGCCAGCGCGATCACCGCCTCGCGGATCTTGCGGCTGTACGTCTGCGTCGGGGTCAGAAAGATGTTGCGCGCAAGCTGTTGCGTGATCGTCGACGCGCCCTTCTTCGTGCCGCGTTCGACATTGCTGGCGAACGAGCGGGCGATGCCGATCGGGTCGACGCCGGGGTGATAGTAAAAGCGCCGGTCCTCGACCGCGATCATCGCCGCGGTCATCGTTTTCGGGATACGCGCGAACGGCAACCATTCGCCGTAGCTCGGGCCGAGGCTGACGAGGACGCTGTTGTCGGCCCCGCGGATCTCGACCGACTGGCCGTTCGGCGAGCGCTTCAACTCGTCGAAGCCCGGCAGCGACCCCATCGCGATCGCGACCGCGACGCCGAGGACGATCAGCCCGAGGAGGAGCGCCCCGCCGCCCCATTTCGCGACGTCGCCGACCAACGCTCCAAAGCCGCCGCGCGGAGGCTTCGGCGGCGGGCGGCGGGTCATCGTGGGGGGCGAGCGGGTGGCCATCGCGGTGTATTGCGCGCGTAGGCCGCTTTGGTTCCGGCGGCAAGCGCGATCAGGCGAGGATGAACTGCGCGTGGTTGGCGTCGGCGATAAAGCCGACCATCCCGCCGCAAGTGACGCCGGGCGGCAGATCGGCCACCGCCATCCCGTCGGCGGCGAGCCCAGTCTGGCACGCGGTGATCCGCACGCCGAGGTCGAGCGCAGTCGTCAGCAAAGCGTCGGGACGGGCGAGCGCCGCCACACTCGCACCGTCGAACAGCATCGTCACGTCGCGTCCCAACGCGGCGGCGGCGGCGGCGAGCGTCAGCGCGGTCGCGAGGCGCGGGCCGTCGGCGCTGGCGATGATGATCGCAAGGGGGGTCATGCGAGACCTTTGCCCCGACCCGTCATCCCCGCGAAGGCGGGGATGACGGAGCGAGAGCTATGATCAACCCCCACATGCCGAACATGCCGGGTCTTTTGCGAGCGCCAGCGTCCGCATCCGCATCGACAGCGCGTCGAACAACACAACCCGCCCGGCGAGTGTCGGGCCGAAGCCGGTGATCTCGCGGATCACTTCGAGCGCCTGGAGCGCGCCAAGCACCCCGGTTAGCGCGCCGAGCACGCCTTGGTCAGCGCAGCTTGTGTCGGCGCGACCCGGCGCGTCGCCGACGAAGCAGCGGTAGCAGGGCTTGTCCGCTTCCCATCCGCGGAACGTCGCGAGCTGGCCGTCGAACGGCCCGACCGCCGCCGAGACGAGCGGAACGTGGAGCGCGTGCGCGGCGTCGGCGACCGCGAGCCGCGTCGCGAAGCTGTCCGAGCCATCGGCGACGACGTCGTGGCCCGAAAGGAGCGCGGCGGCGTTGCCCGCGTCGAGCCGCACCCGTTGCGGCGTCACCACAATATCTGGATTGATCCGCGTCAACGCGTCCTGCGCGCTGTCGGTCTTTGCCCGCCCAACGTCGGCGGTGCCGTGGAGCACCTGCCTCTGGAGGTTCGACAGCGCGACGGTGTCGTCGTCGATCACCGTCAGCCGCCCGACCCCGGCGGCGGCAAGGTACATCAGGCACGGCGAGCCGAGCCCGCCCGCGCCGATGACCGCAACGTTCGCGGCAAGCAGCTTCGCCTGGCCCCCACCGCCGATTTCCTTGAGGATGATATGGCGGGCGTAGCGGTCGAGCTGGTTGTCGCTCAATTCGGGGCTGAGTTCGGCGTTCACGTCCCCGTCGAGCCGAAGCCGCCGCTGCCACGCACGGTGTCCTCGGCAACCGCGTCGACGACGACCCAGCGTCCGCGCACGACCGGCGCGACGACGAGCTGCGCGATCCGCATCCCACGCGTGATCGTCACCGGCGCGTCGCCGAGATTGGCGAGCAAAATTTTGAGTTCGCCGCGATAGTCGCTGTCGATCGTCCCTGGCGAATTCGGCACCGTCAGCAGATGCTTGAAGGCGAGGCCCGAGCGTGGACGAACCTGCATCTCATAGCCGTCGGGGATCGCGAGCCTAAGCCCGGTCGGGACCGCCGCGCGCTCGCCGGGGCCGAGGATCAGGTCGCGGTCGACCGCCGCCACCGCGTCCATCCCCGCCGCGCCGTCGGTCGCATACGCGGGCAGGTCCAGGCCGTCGGCGTGACGCATGATCTCGACAGGAATTGCGATTTCCGGGGTCATGCGAAATATTCGGAAATACGCGTCGCCAGCCGCCGCGCGACCTCGGCCTTGGCCAGCGTCGGCCAGTCCTCGACGCCGTCGGCGGTGACGAGGTGGACGGTGTTCGCATCGCCGCCCATCACGTCGCCCGACACATCGTTGGCGACGATCCAGTCGGCCCCCTTGGCGGTGCGCTT
>JBBSFF010000264.1:0-3726 GCA_038238995.1 Sphingomonadales bacterium | reverse complement strand
TCGATGCCGAAATCTGCGGCTCGGGTGCGGCGCTCGACCGGCTGCGCGCCCGCCGCCGGGTCGATTTGGCAATACTCGACATCATGCTTCCCGGCGAGGACGGGTTGTCGGTCTGCCGCCGGTTGCGCGCCGAGGGGCAGGTCGCGGTGTTGATCGTCACCGCGAAGGGCGACGATATCGACCGCATCGTCGGGCTCGAAATCGGCGCCGACGATTATCTCGCCAAGCCGTTCAACCCGCGCGAACTCGTGGCGCGGATCCGCGCGATCTTCCGCCGTACCCGCGACGCCCAGCGGATCGTTTCGACCCCGCCGGCGGCCCGGTGCCGGTTCGCAGGATTTGAGCTCGACCTCGGCAGCCGCGCGTTGCGGCGTCCCGATGGCATCGACATCGAGCTGACGGCTGGTGAATTCGACCTGCTGGTCAGCCTGATCCGCCACCCGCAGCGCGTCCTCAACCGCGACCAGCTGCTCGACTGGACACGCGGCCGCAATGCCGCGCCGTTCGACCGCAGCATCGATGTCCAGGTTGGCCGATTGCGCCGCAAGCTCGCCGAGCACCCCGAGGGCATCGACCTGATCAAGACCGTACGCGGTGGTGGCTATGTCTTCGCGGTCGCAGTCGAGCCGGTCTGAGCCGATGCGGTCCGGCGTCAATCTGACCTTCCGCATCGCTGCGATCCTGCTCGTCGGATTTATCCTGCTGCAGCTGACCGTCGTCGTGCTGGTGACATTGCCGCATTACGGCAGTGACGACCGGCCGTACAACCTGCCGTTGCCCGGCGAGGTGGCGGCGATGGTCGCTGCCATCGAAGTCGCCATACCGTCGCAGCGACCGGCGCTGGTCGGCGCGCTCGACGGTTCGCTCTATACCGTGCGGATCGCTGCAGCACAGCCGGTGGTCGCTAACGTGCCGCCCGATTCGGCGCTGATTTCGCTGGCGCAAAGCTACCGTACCATTCTGCCCGGACGCGCGGTTGCCATCGCAAGTCGGCCGCCGCTGTTCGGCGGGCTGGTGCGCACCGGGCCGTCGCTGACCCGCTGGCTGCTCCCGGTGACGCTGGCGGTCCAGCTGAACAGCGGCGAGGTGCTAATTATCGACAGCGGCCCGTCGCGACTGGTGCGCGGCTTCCTGCGGCAGCGCGCGCTGATGGGGGCACTCGGCGGCGCGTTCGTCCTGTTCGTGCTCGGGCTGACGCTGCGCCAGATGACGCGCCCGATTGTCCACCTATCGCGTGGTATCCGGCAGTTCGCGGGCGCGCTCGATGCGCCCGACCTTCCGGTCGAAGGCTCGCGCGAGATGCGTGAGCTGGCGAGCACCTACAATGAGATGAAGGCGCGCATTGCGGGGCTAGTTGCCGAGCGTACCCGTGTGCTTGCCGCGGTGGCGCACGACCTGCGAACCTATCTGACCCGCCTACGGCTGCGCGCCGAATTCATCGACGTGCCAGAGCAACGCGTCCGGGCCATCGCCGATCTGGACGAAATGGCGCAGCTGCTCGACGATACGCTGATGTTCGCGGGACCGCGGCGGGTTGCGCCGCGCGCGGCCGTCGATCTGGCGGGGGAACTCGCCGCCCGAGTGGCTGTCCGGCGTGAAATCGGGCAGACTATCGAGGCGGAAATCGGCGCCAGCCCGGCGCTGATCCTCGCGAGACCGCTCGCGCTACGCCGCATCTTCGACAATCTGCTTGATAACGCAGTACACTACGGGGCCACCGTGGTCGAGGTAGCGCTGGTGCGCGCCGACGCCGATTGGGCGGTTACGATCGGTGATCGCGGTCCCGGCGTGGCGCCCGACCTGCTGGAACGCCTGGGCCAGCCGTTCGAGCGCGGCGAGCCGTCGCGCAACCGCACCAGCGGCGGCGCCGGGCTCGGGCTGGCGATCGTCCGCGCGCTGGTCGACGAAGAGAGCGGCCGCCTGACGCTGGCAAACCGGATCGGCGGCGGCTTTATCGCGACGGTGCGTTTCAAAGCAGAGCAGCAGGAGTTACTAAAGCAAAACGAGGCGACAGAGTGGACAAGGGCTAGCAAATGACTTCCGTACGGCTCATTGTACAGTCCTGCCTTAAACACCGGGTGGATAAGAGGCCAAGCGGCTTCGAGGTCTGGTCTTGGGTCAAAATTTACCGGCACGACACAGGTCTAAAATGGCCGATCTGTTCCTTCCAATCGATAGCCCACGCCCGGCTCATTTCTGAGGAGGGTCGGCGCGGCTGGGTCAGGTTCAAGCTTGCGGCGCAGCCCGCGCATCGCAACACGCAGATATTCGACATCTGCGACGTGCGCCGGCCCCCAGACGGCGCGCAGCAAATGGGCGTGGGTGAGGACGCGCCCTGGGAAACGGGCGAGTTCGGCAAGAAGGGCGTATTCGCGGGGTGTCAGGCGGACCTCCTCGCCGCCCCGCGTCACGCGTCGCTCGACGAGGTCAATACTTGAGGCACCGAAGCCGACAACGACGCGTTCAACACCCGCCTTGGCTGCGCGACGCAACGCGGAGCGAACGCGAGCAAGAAGTTCATCGGTATCGAACGGCTTGGTAACGTAGTCATCGGCGCCGAGGTCGAGGGCGAGGACCTTTTCGTCGGTCGCATCGCGCGCGGTCAACACGATCACCGCCAGACCGGGCTGTTTGGCGAGCAGCGGCAACACTTCGAGCCCGTCACGATCGGGCAGGCCGAGGTCGAGGAGGACGAGGTTCGGCTTGTCGATGTCCCTGGCCGCGAGCGCCCCACGCCCGTCACTGGCCTCGACCACGGCATAGCCGGCACGGTCGAGAGTGCGCGCCAGCAGGCGGCGGATCGCCGGATCGTCATCGACGATCAGGATCTTGGCGTTCACCCGTCGCGGACCAGCAGGGGGGCGGGCACCGTCAGCGCGAAGGCGGCACCGCTGCGGTCGGCACGGTTGGCGGCGCTCGCGGTAAATCCCATCGCCTCGGCAAAGCCTTTGACGATCGCGAGCCCGAGGCCGGTGCCCTCGCGCGCACGGTCGGTACCCTCGATCCGCGCGAAACGGTCGAACGCGCTGGCCTCGAATCCCGGCGGCAGGCCGGGGCCTTCGTCGAGAACGCTGAGCGTCAGCGCGTCCCGCGACCGTAAGGCAACGACCGCGATCGGCGTCCCCGGCGCTCCGAACTTGCCCGCATTATCGAGCAGATTGATCAGGCAATGGTGGAGCAACCGTGCGTCGGCGCGAATGAGCGGCAGGTCGGGCGGCACGTCGAGCGCGATCGTATGTCCGATGAGCGCGGGGCGGACATCGTGGACGGCGCTCGCGACGGCGTCGGTCAGGTCGACCGGCTGGACGTCGAGCTGGAGCGCACCCGCCTCGACCCGCGCCATATCGAGAAGATTGGTGACGAAGCGCTGCAACCGCGCCGCCTCGCCGGTCAGCGCGGCGAAGGCGGGATCACTGGCGCCGTAGCGCGCGGCGAGATCGGCGGCGGTGGCGACGACGGTCGTCAGCGGTGAGCGCAGATCGTGGCCGACGCTCGCGAGCAAGGCCGAACGGAGCCGGTCGCGTTCCTCCAGCCGGGCAATCCCCGCCATCTCGCGTTCGGCATAGATCCGCGCGAGCGCCAGCCCCGCCTGGTCGACCAGTGCCGACAACAGGTCGCGCCGATCGGCGCGCACCGGCTCGCGGCTGTCGTCGCGCCCCAAACCGAATACCGCGCGCGTCACGCCGCCGGTGGTCACGGGAACGAACAGCCAGTCGGCGGCGGGGA
>JBBSFF010000263.1:0-3732 GCA_038238995.1 Sphingomonadales bacterium | reverse complement strand
TGGCCGGGGCGATCGGCGACCGGTTCGGCGCGGTCGCGCCGGGCCTGTCGGCGGTCGTCGACGAGGAGCTCGGGGTGCTCGCCGCGCGCTGGCCGGGCGGGCTGGAGCATTCGACGATCCACGCCGACCTGTTCGCCGACAATGTCTTGCTGCTCGGCGGGAAGGTCAGCGGGCTGATCGACTTTTATTTCGCGTGCACCGACATCCGCGCCTACGATTTGGCGGTGATGCACGCGGCGTGGTGCTTCTCGGGCGATGGGCGGCGCTATCATCCAGCGATCGCGGCGGCATTGCTCGCCGGTTACCGCAGCGCGCATCCGCTGACCGATGCCGAGGTCGCGGCCTTCACGATCCTGTGTCGCGGCGCGGCGCTGCGCTTCACCCTGACCCGCGCTTACGACTGGATTACGACGCCCGCCGACGCGCTGGTGACGAAGAAGGACCCGATGGCCTTTGCACGGCGGCTGCTGTGGTATCGCGGCGCGACGCAGGCCGAGCTGTTCGGAGCGTGAGCGACGCGCCGCAGGTCGTCATCGCCACCGACGGCGCGTGCAAGGGCAACCCCGGGCGCGGCGGCTGGGGTGCGATCCTGCGGACGGGCACCGTCGAGCGCGAGTTGATGGGGGCGGAGCCGCTGACGACCAACAACCGGATGGAGCTGACCGCGGCGATCCGCGCGCTCGAGGCGCTGACCCGGCCGTGCCGCGTCGTCCTCACCACCGACAGCGCTTATGTCCGCGACGGCATCATGAAGTGGGTCCACGGCTGGCAGAAGCGCGGCTGGCGGACCGCCGACGGCAGCGCGGTCAAGAACGTCGATCTGTGGCAGGCGCTGCTCGACGCCGCCAAGCCGCATCGGGTCGACTGGCGCTGGGTCAAGGGCCATTCGGGCGATCCCGACAACGAGCGCGCCGATGCGCTGGCCAACGCCGCGATCGCAGCCGCCCGGATTCCGGTGCCGACGACGTAAGCGACTGCGATCGTTCGATCCGAAGATGAACAACTTAACGAACTTAACGCCGACGCACGGTATTTCGCGCGGCGCGTGCCGCGCGCACACGCGCCCGCACCCCCACCCGCACAAAGCCGCACACGGATACCGCCAGCGGCGAGCGAATCCGCACCGACGATGAGAAATAGCGAATCAGCGCCCGGTGGCGATGCGACCAACGCACCATAACCGATCCCCGGGGGTGTAGGACAGCGGGTCGGCCTGCCCCCTTGACCGCGCGCCGGCGATACGGGATTCCTTGCCCCCCGATCCCTGACGAAAGCCTCCGGCGATGCGCGCGACGACCCTGCTGACCGCCCTGCTGCTCACCGCCCCGGCGGCGGCGCAGACCGACTATTCGAAGGTGGAGATGAAGCCGCAGCCGCTCGCGCCCGGCATCACCGCGCTGTTCGGGTCGGGCGGCAATATCGGCGTCGCGACCGGCCCCGACGCGACGATCCTCGTCGACGACGAGTTCGCCGAGCTGACCCCCAAGATCGTTGCCGCCGCGCGCGCACTGTCGCCCACCCCGATCAAATTCATCATCAACACGCACTGGCACGGCGACCACACCGGCGGGAACGCGAACTTCGGTGCGGCGGGCGCGGTGATCGTCGCGCAGGACAACGTCCGCACGCGGATGGCGGCCAAGCAGTTTATCGCCTTCGCCAAGCAGACGGTCCCAGCCTCGTCCGCCATCGCCCTCCCCGTCGTGACGTTCGGCGACGGCGTCACGCTCCACCTGAACGGCGAGGACATCCGCGCCATCCACGTCGCCCCGGCGCACACCGACGGCGATGCACTCGTCGTCTTCACGCACGCGAACGTGATCCACATGGGCGACACGTATCTGAGCGCCTCGTTCCCGATCGTCGATCTATCGTCGGGCGGCGCGGTCGTCGGCATCGTCGCCGCCGCCGATCGCGGCCTCGCGCTCGGCAACGCCGCGACGAAGTATATCCCCGGCCACGGCCCGGTCACTGGCCCGGCCGAACTCCGCGCCTATCGCGACATGGTCGCCGACATCATCGCGAAAATCCGCGCCGGGATCGCGGCGGGCAAGTCGGTCGATGCCGTCATCGCCGACCATCCGACCGCAGCGTACGATGCAAAATGGGGCACGGGCTTCATGAAGCCCGATGTCTTCGTCCAGATCGCCTACGCGAGCCTGACGGGCAAATAGGGCGCCGGGTCGACCGGCCCCGGTTCGAGCCCGAGGAGCAGCCGCGCGGCGAGGTCGCCCGCCGCCGGCGCGGTCTGGATGCCGAACCCACCCTGCCCGACGCACCAGAAGAAGCCGGGAACCGCGGCGTCGAAGCCGTAGACCGGATTGCGATCGGGCGAGAAGGTCCGCAGCCCCGCCCAGCTGCGCTCGACGCGGCGGACGCGAGCGGTCGTCGCGGCTTCGAAGCGGTCGATCGCAACGGCGATGTCCAGTTCCTCCGGCGCGGCGTCGCGGGCGACATCGGCGATCTCGTCGTGCGGCGACAGCCAGACGCGACCCGCGTCGGGCTGGACGAAAAAGCTCCCGGCCGCGTCGAACACGCCCGGCAGGTCGGCGGGGGCCGGGGGGTCGATATCGAGGACGACCATCGTCCGCCGCAACGGCGCCAGGCCGAGCGGGGCCGCCCCGGCAAGCCCGGCGAGCTGGTCGCCCCACGCGCCCGCGGCGTCGACGACGATGGCGGCAGCGAAGTCGCCGGCGGTTGTGACGAGGTGCCAGAGGCCGTGCCCCCCCTCTCCTTCAGTGGAGGGGGTGGGGGTGGGGGTGTCGCGGTGTTGCAACGCCGAACCGATCCCCACCCCCGGGCCGTCGCTGCGCGCCGTCTCTCGCCCCTCCCCTGAAGGGGAGGGGAGGCGCTCCAGCCGCTCCACCCGCGCGCTACACACCTGCACCACCCCCGCGCGCCGCGCGCCGCCGAGAAACCCCGAGTGCAGCGCGGCGACGTCGATGTCGTGGCAATCGGGTTCGAGCAGTCCGGCGCGTTCCCACCCGCCGCCGACGATCGGGTAGCGCGCCGCCATGCCCGCCGCGTCGACTGCCTCGGTCGCGATGCCGAAGCCGTCGAAGTCGGCGGCGAGCGCGGTCAGGGCATCGTCCTCCCCCGGTGCGGCGATGTGGAGCGCGCCGCGCGGGGTCAGCAGCGGCGTGGCAACGAAGCCCGGCGGCGGCGCGTCGAAAAAGGCGCGGCTCGCTGCCGACAGCGGCACGACCCCCGCTCCGCCGTAGGTCGGCTCCCAGAACGCCGCCGAGCGCCCGGTGGTGTGATATCCGGGCGTGTCCTCGGCCTCGAGCACGACGATCGGCCCCGCGCCGTGGCGCGTCAGGAAGTAGGCGAGGCTCGCCCCGGCGATGCCCGCGCCGACGATCGCGATGTCGTAATGCGGCGTCACGCGAGAAAGGCATCGATGCGGGCGAGAACGGGGTCGCGGATCGGGTCCGCCTCGCGCAGCAGCTCGTGCGCCGCCCCGGCGACGTTCACAACCCGCGCAGCGGGCAGCCGCCGTGCAAGTCGCACCGCCGCCGTGCTGTCGACGAGGCGGTCGTTCGCCGCCGTCAGGATCAGGAGCGGCGTCGTCACGGCTTCGAGCACGCCCGGCGCGGTCAGCGCATCGAGCGAGGCGAAGGCGGCGGCGAGCCAGCCGTTGGTCACCCCGCCGATGCCGAGATCGGGGTCGCGCGCCACCCACCAGCCCTCGTCGGCGACACGGTCGGGGTCGCTGCTCAGCCGCCGCGCCCG
>JBBSFF010000262.1:0-3750 GCA_038238995.1 Sphingomonadales bacterium | reverse complement strand
GTCGCTGTTCTGTTCGGCGCGGCTAATGTAGATACCGAGGTTATCTTTCGGGCGCGTTTCCTGAAGACGTTTACGCGGGCGGGGCTGGGGGCTGGGGCGTTCGCGACGCTGCGCGCGGACCCTGACAATATCTTCGACACGGCGCGCAATACCCGCGCGCCGATCCTGATCGCGGGGGACAATTTCGGCTGTGGGTCGAGCCGCGAGCATGCGCCATGGGCGCTCGCCGACATGGGCTTCCGCGTTGTCATCGCCCCTGGGTTTGCCGACATCTTTGCGGGCAATGCGTATAAGAACGGGATGCTGCTCGTCGTCTTGCCGCAGGATGCGATCGACCGGCTGATGGTTGCCGCCGCCGATGCCGAGGTGACCGTCGACCTCGACAATCAGGTCGTCACCACCGGCTATCAGGATCGCTTCACCTTCGCCGTCGATCCGTTCCGCAAGGCCGCGCTGATGACCGGGCAGGACGAGATTGGGCTGACGCTGACGATGGCCCCGGCGATCGCGGCGTACGAAACGCGGCTGGCGGCGGAGCGGCCGTGGGTCGCGGGGGCGGCGCGCCGGTCGAACTGATCGCCATTGTACGCAACCGTAGAAACCGTTCGTTACGGTAATTTAATGGTTGTCGAGAGTCGCGCGGCGGCGTAGGAGCCGTCGGCACCATGATCCAGATCGTCTACCGGAGTAACAGTCTCATCGACGACGGTTCTTCGGGCTTCTTCGTCGAAATCGCGCGCATCCTCGAGACGTCGCTGACCAACAACGCCGCGATGCACATCACCGGTGCGATGACTGCCGGCAACGGCCAGTTCGTGCAAATTCTCGAAGGCCCCGCCGACAGCGTCGATCGCCTGCTCGCGCGGATCGAAGGCGACCCGCGGCATTCGGGTGTCGAAATCCTGTCGCGCCGCGAGGTCGCCGCGCGCTCGTTCGGGTCATGGTCGATGGCCTATGTCGGACGCGGCGACGCGGCCCGATTAATGCAGATACTCGCCGACGACAGCCCGTCCGACGCGACATACCATTCGGCGGTCGCGGCGCTTGCGGACGGTATCTGCTAGCGCGCCGCCGAACCGGTCGCTTGGCGAAGCGCGCGCGCGTCGGCTAAGGCGACACGATGACCAGGACCCTCCTCCTCCTCCTCCCCGGCGACGGGATCGGCCCCGAAGTCACGGCGCAGGCGGCGCGCGTCGTCGACCGGCTCAACGCGGCCCACGGCCTCGGCGTCACGACGGCGACCGCGCGGTTCGGCGGGGCGGCGATCGACGTCGACGGGGTGCCGCTGACGGCGGCGACGCTCGCGGCGGCGAAGGCGGCCGACGCCGTCCTGATGGGCGCGGTCGGCGGGCCGCAATGGGCGACGCAAAGCTATGCCACGCGCCCCGAAGCCGGGCTGCTCGCGTTGCGCGCCGGCATGAACGTCTTCGCCAACCTGCGGCCGGCGAAGTGCTTCGCCGCGCTCGCCGACGCGTCGAGCCTCAAGCGCCAGATCGTCGAAGGCCTCGATATATTGTTCGTCCGCGAGCTGACCGGCGGGGTCTATTTCGGCGAACCGCGCGGGGTCACCGACCTCGCCAACGGCGAGCGGCGCGGGGTCAACACCCACGTCTACACCTCCGCCGAAATCCGCCGCGTCGCGCGCGTCGCCTTCGACCTCGCCAAGGCCCGCACCGGCCGGGTCGCGTCGGCGGACAAGGCGAACGTCATGGAAGCGGGGCTGCTCTGGCGCGAGGAGGTGCAGGCGCTGCGCGATGCCGAATACCCGCACATCGACCTGACCCACATCCTCGCCGACAATTGCGCGATGCAACTCGTCAAGGCCCCGCGCCAGTTCGACATCATCCTGACCGATAATCTGTTCGGCGACATCCTGTCCGACGCGGCGGCGATGCTGACGGGGTCGCTCGGCATGCTGCCGTCGGCGGCGCTCGGCGAGGCGGGGACGCCGGGGCTCTACGAACCGATCCACGGCAGCGCCCCCGACATCGCCGGGCAGGGGGTGGCCAACCCGTGCGCGTCGATCCTCAGCCTGGCGATGGCGCTGCGCCATTCCCTCGCGCGGCCCGATCTGGCGGATGCGGTCGAAGCCGCGGTCGGGGCGGCGCTCGACAGCGGCGCGCGGACCGCGGACCTCGGCGGGACGCTGGGGACCGCTGCGATGGGCGACGCGGTGCTGGCGGGCCTCTGATCCTTAATCCTCCCCCGAAAGGGGGAGGGGGACCGCGCGCTTCTTCAGCGCGTGGTGGAGGGGCGGTAGAGCGAACTCGCACGTCGAACCCGCTCCATCGCCCCTCCACCATCGCACGGGCGATGGTACCCCTCCCCGAAGGCGGGGAGGATCGACGTCGCCGCCCTGTCGGAGCGACTCGCTCCGGGTGGCGCGAAGTCCTACAGGGATGGATAAGCGATCCTCCAGATTGCACCGAAATGGCTCGTTTCGACGCGATTTCATACCCTCATCGTGTGCAAGTCATGAACTTCCGATTTGGCGTTGGTTAAAACGCGACCGCGAACTTCACGGCGACTCGCTGCGCACTTTCGCCCGGCGCGACCCGCCGACGGGCACCCGCTTGCCCCCGTCCGCCCGCCTCGCTAAGCCGCGCACCCACAGGAGAACACGCATGGCCTATAACGTCGCCGTCGTCGGCGCGACCGGGAGCGTCGGGCGCGAGATGCTCAACGTCCTCGCCGAGCGGCAATTCCCGATCCGCGAGATCGCCGCGTTGGCGAGCGCGCGCAGCCAGGGCGATATCATCGACTTCGGCGAGGACGGGCGGACGCTCAAGGTCCAGAACCTCGAGCATTTCGACTTCGCCGGAACCGACATCGCGCTGTTCGCCGCCGGGTCGGAGGCGTCGAAGCGTTATGCCCCGATTGCGGCGGCGGCGGGGTGCGTCGTCATCGACAACAGTTCGCTGTACCGGATGGAGCGCGACGTCCCGCTGATCGTGCCGGAAGTGAACGGCCACGCGATCGATGGCTATGCCAAGCGCAATATCATCGCCAACCCGAACTGTTCGACCGCGCAGATGGTCGTCGCGCTCAACCCGTTGCACCAGGCGGCGACGATCAAGCGCGTCGTCGTCGCGACGTACCAGTCGGTCAGCGGCGCGGGCAAGGCGGGGATGGACGAGCTGTTCGAACAGACCCGCGCGGTGTTCGTCGGCGATCCGAAGTCGCACGCGAAGTTCACCAAGCAGATCGCCTTCAACGTCATCCCGCACATCGACGTCTTCATGCCCGACGGCCAGACGCGCGAAGAATGGAAGATGGCGGCCGAGACCGCGAAGATCATGGGGCAGGACATCAAGGTCGCCGCGACCTGCGTCCGCGTGCCGGTCTTCGTCGGTCATTCGGAGGCGATCTCGATCGAGTTCGAACGCCCCTTATCAGCGGCGCAGGCTCAAACGATTCTCCGCGAGGCCCCGGGCGTGATGCTCGTCGACAAGCGCGAGGACGGCGGTTACATCACCCCGCTCGAATGCGTCGGCGAATACGCGACGTACGTCAGCCGCGTCCGCAAGGACCCGACCGTCGAGCACGGCCTGCAACTGTGGTGCGTGTCGGACAACCTCCGCAAGGGCGCGGCGCTCAACGCGGTCCAGATCGCCGAACTGCTCGGGCGGCGGCATTTGAAGAAGGCGGCTTAGGACGCCGCGTCGGATAGCGCTCGCGAACATGATAGCATCGTGCTATCACAGGACGATGGCACAGACGCTTATCCGCAAGCTCGACGATGCGACAATG
>JBBSFF010000261.1:0-3773 GCA_038238995.1 Sphingomonadales bacterium | reverse complement strand
CGCCGCTTCGCCCTCGGCGACAGTTTCATGCTCGACACCGACCCCACTCAGCATCAAGGTGACGGCCCGCGCCATCAGCTTGTCGTCTTCGATCAGCAATACGCGCATGACCACCCCTTCGCTTACGCGGCATCCCACCATGTCCGCCGTTACATAGCTAACGCACTTCTATTACCGAAGTAAAGATGCTTAACTACATCGTTGGTCGACATCATACAGCATTACCCATGCCAGAAATCACTGCCAACAATGTTGGCCGCTTACTGACCGTCCGGTCAATGATGTCCTTCGAAGATTTCGCGGTAAATCTGGACTCGCGTTACCCGCAGCCCGGGAGTACCCGCGGCGTCGATCGCGCGCTCCCATAACCGCAATTCTTCGTCGCTGAGACGGTACCGCGCGCACGCCTCGGTGCGGCTGACGACACCTTCGCGGATCGCGCGAACGACATCGGCCTTGCGGCTGGCAACCCAGCGTTTGGTGTCCGCCGGTGGCAGCCAATCGACGGCGGAAATTGACTCTTCTGCAGCGACACGATGCTGGTACATTGGACCCCCTGCGACCGACGTGAACTAACTACGGCACGGGCTGATGCCGCGATGCATTCACGCCCGATAAATATTCAGCAAGGCGAGCGAAGTCACAAGAGATGAACGACGAACTTCCACTATTGCCGCCGGCCGGCTCGCGCGTCGTCGTGGCGATGTCGGGCGGCGTCGACTCGTCGGTCGTCGCTGCCTTATGCGTCGAGGCCGGCTGCGAGACGATCGGCATCACGCTCCAGCTTTATGACGACGGTGCAGCCCGGTCACGCGCCGGAGCATGCTGCGCCGGGGCCGACATCGCCGACGCGCGCCGCGTCGCGGCCGGTCTCGGGATCGCGCACTACGTCCTCGACTACGAGAGCGCGTTTCGCGCGGCGGTGATCGACGATTTTGCCGACGCCTATCTCAAGGGGCAGACGCCGGTGCCGTGCATTCGCTGCAACCAGACGGTCAAGTTCCGCGATCTCCTCGCCGTCGCGCGCGATCTTGGCGCGGACTGTCTGGCAACCGGGCACTACGTCCGCCGGGTCGAGGCTAACGGGGGTGCGGAGCTCCATCGCGGGATCGACCCGGCGAAGGACCAGAGTTACTTCCTGTACGCGACGACGCGCGATCAGCTCGATTATCTGCGCTTCCCGCTCGGCGGATTGACCAAGGCGGCGGTGCGATCGCACGCCGCCCGCGTCGGACTCGCGGTCGCGGCCAAACCCGACAGCCAGGATATCTGCTTCGTCCCGGGCGGCGACTATGCCGCGGTCGTCCGCCGCGTCCGGCCCGAGGCCGATGCCCCCGGCGACATCGTCGACCGGAGCGGGCGCGTCCTCGGCCGCCATGCCGGGATCATCGGCTACACCGTTGGGCAACGACGCGGGCTCGAGCTCGGCGGCCTGAGCGAGCCGTTTTACGTCACTGGCCTCGATGCGGCGCGACGCGAAGTCATTGTCGGGCCGCGAGCCGCGCTCGCGGTCGCGGCGGTGAGCCTCGACGACTGCAACTGGCTCGGATCCGCTGCGCCGGGCGATCGGCTGATGGTCAAGGTGCGGTCGATGGCAGCGGGAGTCGCGGCGGTCGTCGGCGGCGACGGGCGCTCGCTCGTCTTCGCCGCCCCCGAATTTGGCGTTGCGCCGGGGCAGGCGGCGGTGGTTTACGCCGGGACGCGCGTCCTCGGCGGGGGGACGATCGTTGCCACGACGTCGGCGCCCGCGCCCGAAATGGCTGCGTCAATAAACTGACAGGCGTCACTAATCTGACGCTTGCACTGTCAATTCCTTGACGTCCGGCCGCTTTCACGCTCTTTGACGCCCGGCATTACCAGTTGGCACGAAGCTTGCTGAACTCCCTCCGGGCACGAGGGGGAAAGCAAACATGCAACGAGTCGCCGCGATAGCTGTGTCTTCCGCCGCCGAGGCGATGCATCCGGGGCTGGCTGGTGCGGTTGACGGCGCGGGCGGCAGCATGTTGCATTCGGACGCGTCGCCGGTCGTCGGCACGGCGAGCGAAACGATCGTCGGCGACGGGTCGATCACCGTCGCCCGGTCGCGCAGCCCGCGCCTGACGCGCCGCGGCGTCCGGGCGCACAACATCGCGTTCGCCGACGCCGACCTCGCCTTCGCCGCCGCCACGATCGTCGCGCTGGCACGCGGCGATGTCGGGGCCGCCGCCGACCCGGTGTCGCTCGCGCTCGATGCGATGGTCGCGCGCGTCGCCGCGCTGGCGGGATTCCAGCGTATGTTCGGACTGCATGCGCCGACCGAACTCGGCAAGGCGGCGTTGAAGGCGGCGCTGGTCTTTGGCGCGGGGATCGCCGTCATCGCCGGCGCGCTGCCGGGGCTGATCACTGTCGGAGGGACCGATCCGGCAGCCGGGGCCGACCATGTCGCGAGCACGATGGTCAAACTCTTGTTCACGCTCGGTGTCGCGCTTGGCGTGGTGGCTGCGCTCGATCTACCGCTTCAGCTCAATCGTCACCGCGCCAAGCTCCGCATGTCGAAACAGGAGGTCAAACAGGAAAATCGCGAAAGCGACGGCTCGCCCGAGACGAAGGCGGCGCAGCGGCGTCTCGCGCGACAGGCCGCCAAGCGCGCGCTGGCCCCGGCGGTTGCCTCGGCAACGGTCGTGGTGGTCAACCCCGCCCACTTCGCCGTTGCGCTACGATACGTTCCGGGCCGCGACGCCGCGCCGGTCGTCGTCGCGAAGGGCCGCGACGTGATCGCCGAAGCAATCCGCGATCTGGCTGCCGAGCGGAAGATACCGACCCTCCGGTATCCGCAGCTCACCCGGGCGATCTATTTCACCGCGACGGTCGGGTCGGCGATCAAAGACGAGTTATTCGGCGCCGTCGCTGCGGTACTCGCCTTCGTCCTCCACCTCGAAGACAGCGCGCGCGAGCAACCCGATGTTGTCATCCCCGATGCGATGCTGTTCGATGAAAGGGGCGAGTGAGCCAGATAATATCACGGCTTGAGCGGGTCGGGTCGCTGCATAATCGCCATCGCGTGTGGCAAAGGCGCTGAAGGCCCGGCTCGACCGGCGCGACTGCCTCGGCATGATCGAGTTGGGCGAACAGCGCCATGAACTCCAAATCACGCACCCGGCCGGGCTCGTCGGTGGTCGTATACGCCATCTGGTCCATCGCAATCCCGTTACGGCACGCTTCCGCTACGCGCTTGCTTTCGAGGACCAACATCCCGCGCAATAGGTAGTTCCGCAGCGTGGCATAAACCTACCACGGATAGTGGCAGAATGGCATCGGTTGCTCCCCGTTGCCGCCGCGCCCGGCGATGCGCTAAAGGCTCCGCGTCCCCGTGCCTCCGTCCGAAAGCCTCGATCCGCCATGGCTGGTTACCAATATGCGTTCGTGATGAAGGGCCTGACCAAGGCCTATCCCGGCGGCAAGCCGGTGTTCAAGGACCTGTACCTGAGCTTCCTGCCGGGGGCGAAGATCGCGGTGATCGGCCCGAACGGTGCCGGCAAGTCGACGCTGATGAAGATCATCGCGCAGCAGGACGAAGACTTTCAGGGCGAGGCGTGGCCCGCCGAGGGGGTTCGCGTCGGGTATCTCGCGCAGGAGCCGCACCTCGATCCAGCCAAGACGGTGCGCGAGAACGTCACCGACGGCGTGCGGCCGGTCGCCGACATGGTCGCGCGGTTCAACGCCGTCGCCGCCGAAATGGGCGAGCCTACCGATACGACCGATTTCGACGCGCTGATGGAGGAAATGGGCGTTCT
>JBBSFF010000260.1:0-3782 GCA_038238995.1 Sphingomonadales bacterium | reverse complement strand
TGTTGTGATAGGCAATATCGGCCATCTGGTGCGCGGTCTGCGCGCGCGGCGGCACCGGGCGGGTCGCGCCGGGCGGCAGGTAATACGCGCAGTCGCCGATCGCGAAGATGCGGTCGTCGCTCGTCTGCAGCGTCGGACCGACGATCACCTGGTTGCCGCGATTGGTTTCGAGCCCGCCGATCGACGCCATGAAGTCCGCCCCCTTGACCCCCGCCGCCCAGACCATGAGGTCGGCGGCGATGAAGTCGCCCGACTTGGTGCGGATGCCGTCGGCGGTCGCCTCGACGACCTGCTCGGCGGTGCAGACACGGACGCCGATCGCCTCGAGCTCGCCCTGTGCCGCCGCCGCGAGTTTTTCGGGAAGCGCCGGCAGGATGCGCGGCCCCGCCTCGACGAGCACGGTCCGCAACCGCTTCGAATCGAACACTTCGAGGCCGTACATCGCAAGGCTGTCGGCCGACATGTGGAGTTCGGCGGCGAGTTCGACCCCGGTCGCGCCGCCGCCGACGATCGCGACGTCGACGGTCGCCGCCGACGCCGGGTCGACCTGGATCATCCGCGACACGCGCAGGCACTGGTTGAGCAATTTGCGGCGGAAACGATCGGCCTCGGCGCGTTCGTCGAGGAAGATGCAGTGTTCGCGCACGCCCGGCGTGTCGAAGTCGTTCGACACCGACCCGACCGCGAGGACCAGATAGTCGAAGCGGATGCGGTGCCGCCCGACGATTTCGCGCCCGTCCTCGACGATCGGCGCGACGACGATCTGGCGCGCATCGCGGTCGACCGATTCGAGCGCGCCGTCGAAATAGCGGTAGCCCCAGCGGTGGGCATGGCCGCGGTAGCCGACCTCATCGAGGTTGGCGTCGAGCGACCCGGCGGCGACCTCGTGCAGCAGCGGCTTCCAGATGTGCGTCTGCGCCTTGTCGACGAGGATGATGTCGAAATCGACCTTGCCGAGCGCGCGCCCGAGCTTGGCGACGAGTTCGAGTCCGCCCGCGCCGCCCCCGACGACGACGATCTGCGTCTTCTTCGGCGCATCCGCCGCCGGCATGTCCACGCTGTTCGTCCCCTTGGTCGCCCGGGCGTCACCGTAGCAGCGGCGAAAGCGAAGTCACCCGCTCGCGACAAGGCGGACAACGTGGTCGCGGACCAGCGGCGCGAGATCGGCATCGTCCGATCCGAGGGTGTACCAGCGCAGTTCGGCGATTTCGGCGCGCGCCGTCGGCGCTGCGGTCAGGCCGATCCGGTACAGCCGCGCATCGACGACCGCACCCGGCTCGTTGACCGCCGCCGCCGTGAAGCGCCCGAATGCGACCGGCGGCGCGGCGAGTGCGCAGCCGAGCTCCTCGTCGATCTCGCGCGCGAGCGCGTCTTCGGCGGCTTCCCCGATCTCGGGCTTGCCGCCGGGCAGCATGAACCACGTCGATCCGTGCTTGCGGACGAGCAGCAGGCGGCCGCGGTCGTCGAGCACGATCGCCGCGACGATGCCGATGACATTCTGCGACGTCATCGCCGCCGCCTGCCGTCCCGCCAGCGCCGCCGACCGCGATTATCGTGGCCTACTGCAGGAACCGCTCCTCGGCGATCTTGCCGTCGCGCATCGTGTAGAGCGCCACCTCGTCCATCTGCATCCGCTGGCCCGATTCCTTGTTGGTGATGTCCATCGTCCAGCGGATCGCGATCTGGTTGCCATTGACGTACGGGCCGTCGGTCGTCGTGCCGTGGACCTCGTGCGCGCCGTACCACCACGCGCTCTTGCCCATGACGGCGTCCTTACCTTCGAGCCGCGACATCGCATTGCCCGCAGTGGACTCGATCGAGACGACGTCGTCGGCCCAGTATTTCTCGCCGATGCGGAAGTCCCCGGCCTTGGTCATGGCGACCATGTCGGCGGCGATTTCGCGAATGTCCATGTCGATCTCCCTGCGAGTCGGATGGAACATAGCAAAAACATAATGACAGGGGAATGACAGTCCGCATCGCCTTCGCTATGCCGTTCGCATGACCGAGATCACCCCCGCGATCGTCGCCGACCACGGCCTGAGCGCGGCCGAATACGACGCGGTCGTCGCCAGCCTCGGGCGCGCGCCGAACCTGCTCGAACTCGGCATCTTCTCGGTGATGTGGTCCGAGCATTGTTCGTATAAATCGTCGCGGCTCCACCTGAAGAAGCTGCCGACGACCGCCCCGTGGGTGATCTGCGGGCCGGGCGAGAACGCCGGCGTGATCGACATCGGCGTTGACGAGGAAGGCCGGGGGCTCGCGGCGATCTTCAAGATGGAGAGCCACAACCATCCGAGCTTCATCGAGCCGTATCAGGGTGCGGCGACCGGGGTGGGCGGCATTCTGCGCGACGTCTTCACGATGGGCGCCCGCCCGATCGCCAACATGAACGCGCTGCGCTTCGGGAGCGTCGACGCGCCGCGGATGAAGCATCTGATCAAGGGCGTCATCGCGGGGATCGGCGGCTACGGCAACTGCGTCGGCGTGCCGACCGTCGGCGGCGAGACCAATTTCCACGCGGCGTATAACGGCAACATCCTCGTCAACGCGATGACGGTCGGCGTCGCGCGGGCTGACAAGATTTTCTACAGCGCCGCTGCCGGCATCGGCAATCCGGTCGTCTATGTCGGGTCGAAGACCGGGCGCGACGGCATCCACGGCGCGACGATGGCGTCGGCGCAATTCACCGAGGGCGACGAGGACAAGCGCCCGACGGTTCAGGTCGGCGACCCATTCACCGAGAAATTGCTGATCGAGGCGTGCCTCGAACTGATGGCGTCGGACGCGATTGTCGCGATTCAGGACATGGGCGCGGCGGGCCTGACGTCGTCGTCGGTCGAGATGGCGTCGAAGGGCGGGGTCGGGCTGCTGCTCGACATGGACGCGGTGCCGTGCCGCGAGACCGGCATGACCCCTTACGAGATGATGCTCAGCGAGTCGCAGGAGCGGATGCTGATGGTCCTCAAACCGGGGCGCGAGGCGTTTGCCGAGGCGATTTTCGCCAAGTGGGACCTGGACTTCGCGGTGATCGGCCATGTCACCGATACCGAACACCTCGTGTTGCGTTTCAACGGAGAGGAGGTCGCTAACATCCCGCTCGGGCCGCTCGCCGACAAGGCCCCGTTGTACGACCGGCCGTGGGTGCCGACGCCCGCCCGCGCGCCGTTGACCGAGATTCCCGACTCGACCGACCTCGCCGCCGACCTGCTCACGCTGATGGCGTGTCCCGACATCGCGTCGAAGCGGTGGATCTGGGAGCAGTACGACCACATGGTCGGTGCCGACACCGTCGGGCGCCCCGGCGGCGATGCGGCGGTGGTGCGGGTTCACGGGACGCGCAAGGCGTTGGCGATGACGACCGACTGCACCCCGCGCTATTGCTTCGCCGACCCCGTCGAGGGCGGCAAGCAGGCGGTGGCCGAGGCGTGGCGCAACTTGATCGCGGTCGGCGCGAAGCCGCTCGCGATCACCGACTGCATGAACTTCGGCAACCCGCAGCGCCCGGAGATCATGGGGCAGTTCGTCGGCTGCATCGAAGGCATGGCGGAGGCGTGCCGCGCGCTCGACTTCCCCGTCGTGAGCGGGAATGTCTCGCTTTATAACGAGACCGACGGCACCGGCATCCTGCCGACGCCTGCGATCGGTGGGGTCGGGCTGATCGAGGATTACGCGGGGGCGATGACGATGGGGTTCAAGGCGGAGGGCGATACTGTCTTGATCGTCGGCGATCGTTTCGGCTCGATCGGTCAATCGCTTTGGCTAAGGGAATGTGGCGGACG
>JBBSFF010000259.1:0-3806 GCA_038238995.1 Sphingomonadales bacterium | reverse complement strand
GAAGCCGGCGAGGCTGGCGAGATTGACGATCGCCGCCCCGTCGTCGAGGTGCGCCGCCATACCTTCGGTGAAGTGCCGCAGGCCGAAGAAGTTGACCCTGAGCACTGCGGCCTTTGTCGCCGTCGGCGGCAGACCGGCCGAGTTGATCAGTCCGTCGAGGCGGCCGTCGAACGCGCGGACCGTCGCATCGATCGCCGCGGGATCGCCGAGGTCGACAGGATAGAAGGCGTCGACCGCGAAGCCCGGCGCATTGCGGTCGAAACCGATGATCGTGGCGCCGCGCGCCTTGAGCAGTTTCGCCGTCGCTGCGCCGATCCCCGAGGCGACTCCGGTGATCGCAATCGTCTTGTTGTCGAACATTGGTCCGATCCTCTCCGACGGCTGAAGGGGGTCAGAACTTGAACCCGGCGCGGACATAGAATTCGCGCGGCCGGTTGTAGGTGCCGCCGACATAGCCGATGCCGCCCTGGTTCTGGCCCGAGACGATGAAGCGTTCGTCGGTCAGATTGGTCACCCCCGCGTCGACATGGTAGGTCTTCGCTGCCGAGCGGTAGGTGATGAGCGCACCGAAGATATTGGTCACCGGCGAGGTCAGTTCGGGCGTGTTCTCGGCATCGCGGGCGATGCTCGACTTGTACGACCAGTCGACGTGGGCATCAATCGACGCGCCCGATTTCAGCGGCACGACATAGTCGGCGTTGATCGAAGCGGCGGTGTCGGGCGTGTTGACGAACTGATTGCCGAGATTGGTGCCGGCGTTCTTCTGGGTGTATTTGGCGTCGATATAGCCGAACGTCGCCGCCAGCGTCAGCGCGTCGGTCGGCACGAACACCAGCTCGGCCTCGATGCCCTTGATCTCCGACTGGGCGGCATTGACCGTCACCGGCGATATGCCCGAATAGACCGTGACCTGCAGATCCTTGTATTTGGTGTAATACCCGGCGAGATTCGCTTGCAGCTTGCGGTCGAAGAACTGCCCCTTGACGCCGATTTCGTAGGTATCGGCCTTTTCGGGGTTGAACGTCGGCGCGGTCAGGATCGGCGTCGTCGCGCGCGTCGTCCAGCCGCCCGCCTTATAGCCCTGGCCGAAGGTCGCGTAGGTCAGGACCTGATCGGTCGCCTGGTAATTGATGCCCGCCTTGAACGACACGTTGCTGAAGTTCAGCCGGTTGTTCGTCGTCGGAAAATACAGCGTCGGGTCGGTCGGATCGGGATGGAGCGACAACGGATAACCGAGCTTGAATGCGAGGCTGTTGAGATCGCGCTGGCCGCCGGTGAACTGCTTCTCGTCGCGGGTGTAGCGCACGCCGCCGGTGATGCCGAGTTTGTCGGTGATCTTGTAATCGGCCTGGGTGAACGCCGCGTACGAGGTGGTCTTGAACGTGTTCGGCCCGTCGATCTGAAGCAGGCCCCCGGCGAAGTGGACATAGTCGGTCAGATCGCCGCTCTCGTGGAAGTAATACAGCCCGGTCACCGTCTTCAAACGGTCGTCGAGGAAGTTGCCGAGCAGCTGGACTTCCTCGCTCTCCTGCTCCTGACGCATCGTGAAGGCATGGTCGCCGATCGGGATCGGCGAGCCGTCGACATCGAGCGCGAAGCGGCTGTCGAGATTGCGGTAGGCGCTGATCGACTTGACCGCGAGGGTGTCGCTCAGCTGCGCGTCGAGCGTGCCGGAAAAGCCGAAGGTCTTGATCTTCGAATACCCCGCGCCGGTCCCGTACGACGTGTCGATCCGCGGCGACTTGAACCGCGAGTCGAAGATCAGATGGTTGTTGTTCGGGTCGGCGTCGACGTTGACCCCGCCGAGCGGGGGCAGCACCGGGTTGGTAAAGCCCGGCACCTTCGCCGCGGGCAGACCGCGCGGCGTATTGCAGATCGCGTTCAACGGCCCCGCCGCGAGCGTGGCGACCGGCGTCGAGATGCACGCGTTATAGACGTCGACCAGCCCGGCCTTGACGGTCAGCAACTGGCTGCCGGTCGACTGGTCGTCGTCGTTGGTATAGTCGCCGACGAGCCGGAAGGTGACGTCGGGCGTGATCTTCCACTTGAGCTTGACCCGCAGATTCTGGTCGTTGTAGCCCCCGGCCGACGGATAGGTCGTCGGGTCGGGGCGGACGAAGCGATCGGTGTCGGTGACGTAGCTGCCGGGGAAGGTCAGGAAGTGGAAATAGCCGTCGGCGTGCTTATCCGCGAACGAGACCTGCGCGAGCAATGTGTCGGCGATGATCGGGATGTCGACCGATCCGCGGACGTCGACGCGGTTGTACGAGCCGTAGGTGACATCGCCCGACCCGCCGAAGGTGCTCGACGCATCGCGGGTCACGACGCTGATCGCGCCGCCAATCGTGTTGCGGCCGAACAACGTTCCCTGCGGCCCTTTGAGGATTTCGACGTGATCGAGGTCGAGCAGGTCGACCACCGCGCCGACGGTGCGCGCGTAATAGACGCCGTCGACATAGACGCCGACGCCGGGGTCGAGATTGAAGGCGAAGTCGTTCTGGCCGATGCCGCGGATGAACGCCGACAGCACCTGCGTCGACCCGGAGAACGGCGAAGTGCCGACGATCTCGACCGACGGCGCGAACTTGCCGAGCCCGGCGACGTCGGTGATGCCCTTTTGCGCGAGCGCCTCGGGGGTGAAGGCGGTGATTGCGATCGGCACCCGTTGCAGGTTTTCCGACCGTTTCTGCGCGGTGACGGTGATCTCCTCGATCGCGCCCGCGGCGGTCGCGGGCGGCGGCGCGGCGGCTTCCTGCGCGAGGGCAGGCGCGGCGAGGGCGATCATCGACACGCCGAGCGCGGTCTGGAAACGGCGGGCACGTGGTGCGGTCATCAGATGATCCCCCTGCAACAGCTTCTTGGCGAGCTGCCCAGGGCTCTGCATAAGCCGTGCCAAGCAGGCCGCTACTATCGAACCGACGCGATCATAACCCGTGAAGCCGACCGACAGCGTTTGTAATTCGACAGTCGACGGCAGCCAATGCTAAGCTGGTGGCGCTTTAGCGACAGGGAGCGATCGCCATCACCAGCACCGGACCGCTCGTCGCGCCGCTCAACCTGCCGCAGATCGCCGATCTCGCGGCGACGCTCCACTTCGCGCCCGAACAGGGGCATATCTGGCTGGCGGGGCGGCGCATGGTGCTCGTCCACGCGCGAACGATCGGTATCGTCCGCCGCGAGGTGATCAACGCGATCGGCTACGACCGCGCCCGCGCCGTGTTCACGCGCCAGGGCTATGAAGCCGGCGCGATGGACGCCGACGTCGCCGCCAAGGTGCGCAAGAACGACAGCGTCTACGACGCCTTTTCGGTCGGGCCGCAATTGCACGCGCTCGAAGGCGCGGTGCTCGTCGAGCCGATCGCGGTCGAGGTCGACGTCGCCAAGGGCCGCTTTTATGCCGAATATCGTTGGCGCAACTCGTCCGAATGCGCCGAACATGTCGCTGCCTTCGGGGTCGGGCAGGCCCCCGCCGGATGGACCCAGATCGGCTATGCCAGCGGCTACGCGAGCGTCTATCTCGGTCGCCCGATCGTCTACCGCGAGGTCGAGTGCATCGCGATGGGCCACGCCAACTGCCGGATCATCGGCAAGCCCGCGGAGGCGTGGGACGACGCCGAGCCCGACCTTCGCTATATGCGCAGCGAACAGCTCCACGCGGTGGCGCCCGTGATCCGGCCTGCGGCCCCCGCCGATACGCCAGCCAATCGGTGGCGGGTCGTCGGGGCCTCGTCGGGGTTCAACTCGGCGTTCGACATGCTCCGCGACGTCGCCAATACCGACGCGCCAGTTCTGTTCCACGGCGAAAG
>JBBSFF010000258.1:0-3813 GCA_038238995.1 Sphingomonadales bacterium | reverse complement strand
TCGACCGCGCGGTCGAGACGCTGCGCAAGGTCACGCGGCCCGTGGGCAACCTCACCGGGCAGCGCGACGTCGACGTCGCGGGCGTCGACGGCAACCGCCACACGCTGACGCCGACCGACGCCGGCATCGTCGCTGCGACCAACAGCGCGATGGAGCAGGCGGTCGAGGTCATCCGCCGCCGCATCGACGAACTCGGCACGCGCGAGCCGACGATCGTCCGCCAGGGCGACAACCGCATCGTCGTCCAGGTCCCGGGCCTGCAGGACCCGAGCGCGTTGAAGGCGCTGCTCGGCAAGACCGCCAAGCTCGAATTCAAGCTCGTCGACACCGACGCCGACCCCGCCGAGGCCGCCGCCGGCCATGCGCCCGCCGGCAGCCAGATCCTCGCCTACGCCGACCAGCCGGGGACCGTTGTCGTCAAGCGCCGCGTGCTGATCTCGGGCGACCAGCTCGTCGACAGCCAGGTCGGGCAGGACGACAACGGCGCGCCCGCGGTCACCTTCCGCTTCGATTCCACCGGCGGGCGGCGCTTTGCCAAGGCGACGCAGGAAAACGTCGGCAAGCCGTTCGCGATCATCCTCGACAACAAGGTGATTTCGGCCCCGCGGATCAACGGCGCGATCCTTGGCGGGTCGGGCATCATCATGGGCAATTACACGACGACCAGCGCCAACCAGTTCGCGATCCTGCTGCGGTCGGGCAAGCTGCCGGTCGAATTGAAGGTCGTCGAGGAACGCACCGTCGGCCCCGACCTCGGCGCCGATTCGATCCGCGCCGGGAGCCTCGCGGCGGGGACGGCGGTGATCGCGGTCGCGCTGCTGATGATCGTCACCTACGGGCGATTCGGGGTCTACTCGGTCGTCGCGCTGGTCCTCAACATGATCATGATCGTCGGCGTAATGTCGCTCGTCGGCGCGACGCTGACGCTGCCCGGGATCGCGGGACTGGTGCTGACGATCGGCGCCGCGGTCGACGCCAACGTTCTGATCAACGAGCGCATCCGCGAGGAGCAGCGCAAGGGGCGGGGGGTGATCGCGAGCGTCGAGGTCGGCTTCCGCGACGCGACCCGGACGATCTGGGACGCGAACAGCCTCAACATCATCGTCGCCGCGATCATGTTCCTGTTCGGCACCGGCCCGGTCAAGGGCTTCGCCGTCGTCCTGTCGATCGGCATCGCGACGAGCGTGTTCACCGCCGTCACCGTCGTGCGCCTGATGGTCTCGCGCTGGCTGACGAGCGCGCGCCCGAAGGCGCTGATGGTATGACCGTTTGCTTGATCCTCCCCCCAAAGCGGGGAGGGGGACCGCGCGCCGCTTCGGCGCGGGGTGGAGGGGCGGTCGTGCGCGCCTCCACCCGTGAGTTCGCTCGACCGCCCCTCCGTCAGGCTTCGCCTGCCACCTCCCCGCAAGCGGGGAGGATCTTCGCGTGACGGGCAACCCGCATATTGTCGATGCGGCGCGCCGGTTGCGGCGTGCGATGAGCCTGCCCGAGGTGCTGCTTTGGGGGGAACTTCGCTTGCGCCCGGGCGGGCTGAAATTTCGCCGTCAGCACGCCGTCGGGGATTACGTCCTCGACTTTTACTGCGCGTCGGCAAAAATCGCGATCGAGGTCGATGGTCGAGCGCACGACGGCCAGCTTGCCGCCGACCGAGACACGGCACGCGATTTCTGGCTCGCCGAACAAGGCATTCGCAGCATCCGCATCACCGCTTCCAACGTCCTCGAGAATCCCGCAAGCGCAGCTCTTTGGCTGATCACGCTGGCGACCGGCCCAGTCGCAACGCCCCTCCACCATCGCAAGGGCGATGGTCCCCCTCCCCGTGCCGGTGAGGATCAAGGATCCGTGCCATGCCGCTGAAGATTGTCCCCGACAACACCAACATCGGCTTCGTCAAGCTGCGCTACCTCGCGTTCGCGCTTACGCTGCTGCTGACGCTCGGGTCGATCGGGTTGCTGGCGACGCGCGGGCTCAACCTCGGGGTCGATTTCGTCGGCGGCCTGACGATGGAGGTCGCCTTTCCGCAGGCGCCGCCGCTCGACCGGTTGCGCGGCGAGGTGGCGCGGCTCGGCGTCGGCGACGTGTCGCTGCAGGAATTCGGTTCGCCGAAGAATATCCTCCTGCGCCTGCCGGTCCCGCCGGGCGATGCGGCGGCGGTTCAGCGTGTCGTCGCCAAGGTGCAGGCAGATCTCAAGGCGAAATACGGCAAGGTCAGTTTCCGCCGCACCGAATCGGTCAGCGCCAAGGTGAGCAGCGAATTGATCCGCAAGGGTGCGCTCGCCGTACTGCTGTCGATGGCGGCGGTGGCGCTGTTCACGTGGTTCCGCTTCGAATGGCACTTCGGCGTCTCGACCGTCGTCGCGCTCGTCCACGACGTCACCGTGACGCTCGGCTTCTTCGCGCTGACGCAGCTCGAATTCGACTTGAACGTCGTCGCCGCGATCCTGACGATCATCGGCTACAGCCTCAACGACAAGGTCGTGATCGACGACCGTATCCGCGAGAACCTGCGCAAATACCGGCAGATGGACATCGGCCCGATCATCGACCTGTCGGTCAACGAGACGCTGCCGCGCACCGTCATGACGTCGTTGGCGATGATCACCGCGCTGACCGCGATGCTGCTGCTCGGCCCCGACGTGATCTTCGGCTTCACCGCCGCGATGCTGCTCGGCATCGTCGTGGGGACCTATTCGTCGATCTTCGTGTCGTCGTCGCTGCTGATTTCGCTCGGGGTGAAGCCGAAGATCGAGGCGGTCGCGAAGAAGGCTGGCCCGTCGATCAACGTCGAGCGGGCGCGGCGGTAAGCCTCGATGCTCCCCACCGCTTGCGGGGAGGTGGCGCGTCTTCGCGCGACGAGGGGGGAGTAGGCCCATACGCGTCCGCTCCAATACCCCTCCACCACGCGCCGAACCGGCACGCGGTCCCGCTCCCCGCAAGTGGGGAGGACCAGAATGTGTAGGATTACGTGTAGGATTGGCCACCGATCTTGACATCTCGAACCAATCAGGCTATCACCGGCGCATGGATACACCCCCGTGCCGTCGCCGTCGCCGTCGCCGTACCGGGTGGACCTCGGAGCGGCAGCGGAAGTTCGTCGTCGACCTCGCGGCATCGGGCAATGTTCGCGAGGTCTGCGCGCGGATCGGCCTGTCGCGGGCGAGCGCGTACAAGTTTCGCGAGCAACCGCACAATGCCGCCTTCGCGCGCGCATGGGACGCTGCGGTCGCTCGATACATGGCGCATCTCGTCGACGAGGCGACCGACAGGGCGATTACCGGCGAGAAGCGCCCGGTCGTCTACAAGAGCAAAGTGGTCGGCGAGCGGGTCGTCGTCAGCAATCGCCTGCTGGCCGCGCTCCTCCTCTACCATTCGCGCCCCCGCCCGGCGAAGCGCGTAAAGCCGCCGAAAACGTCGACTCTGTCAACTTAAGGCCGGCCACCGGCGGGCCAAAAGCGATTGCGGGCGATTAAAACGTCATCTCTGTCAACTTAAGCGCGCGGCGTCAGACGACCTGACCCAATCCGTCGCACGACAGGTCGAACGCCGCCAGCCCGCCTTCGAGGTATGCCGCCAGCATCGGCAGATCGAGCAGGAAGTCGGCGGCGTCGTCGACCTCCTCGCTCGCGTCGTCCATCGCGTCGGACCATTCGCTCGCATCGAAGCTGCCACGACCGACCAGCGCGAGCGCGACGAGCTCGGCCTTCTCGTCGTCGGCGAGGTCGTCGATGACCGCGCGCAGTTCCTCCTCGGTCGGGTTGTCGCCGTCATCCTCGATCTCGCCCGCCGCGCCGTCGTCGGTCGGGTTCGACCCGT
>JBBSFF010000257.1:0-3826 GCA_038238995.1 Sphingomonadales bacterium | reverse complement strand
TCCTCGGCGGGAAACCCGGCGGTGAGCGCGGCATAGTCGACCAGCGTATCGGCGGTCGCGACATGCGGGTACGGCGACGTGACGATCTCTTCGGGGGCTACGGCTCGAATCGCCATGCTGGGCCTTTCGCTCGACTATTCGCTCAATAATACGTCAGCGGTTAAACAAGTGCAAAAGCACGGCGATCGTCGGGGTCGACTTGGCAGTGTCGCCGCGACGCGCCATGACGCGCGTCATGGCCGGACCCCCGCCGATCGCCGAACCGTTCGACCGTCGCGCGCGGCGGCGGCAGCGGGCGCGAACGACCGGCACGGCGGCGTTCCTGCAGGCGGCGATCGCCGCCGACCTCGCCGATCGTGTCGCCGCGCTCGACCGGGCCTTCGCGAGCGTGCTCGATATCGGCGCGACTGGCATCGTGGGCACCGACTTCACCGTCGCGCTCGAGCCGTCGCCCGCGCGTGCCGCCATGCTGCCGCACGCCGTCGCCGCCGACGAGGATCGCCTGCCGTTCGCCGACGCGAGCTTCGACCTGATCGCGAGCACGGCGGCGCTCCACGGCGTCAACGACCTGCCCGGAGCGCTGATCCAGGCGCGGCGCGCGCTCCGCCCCGGCGGACTGTTCGTCGCGGGCCTCTTCGGCGGCACGAGTCTGAGCGAAGTCCGCGCCGATTTGCTCGCTGCCGAAAGCGATTTGACCGGGCGGACGGCAGCCCGGGTCGCGCCGATGGTCGATACCGACAGGGCGGCGGGGCTGCTCCAGCGCGCGGGGTTCGCCGACCCGGTCGCGGAGGTCGACACGGTCGCCGTTCGCTACGACGACCTGTTCGCCGTGCTGCGCGACCTGCGGGCGATGGGGGAGGGCAACATCCTCGCCTCGCGGGTGCCGCTGCGCCGCGATGTCCTCGCCGACGCGGCCCGGCGCTTCGCCACGCGCGCCGTCGCGGGGCGGGTCGCGTTGACGGTGCAGGTGATCACCCTCACCGGGTGGCGACGCTGACATCGCGCAACCGCGCGCACCGAAACGCAACTGGCGGCGCAACAATATGCTCGCCGTCGCATCTGGGCAGCGGCGAATGACGACCTACTAAGGTCAAGACGGGACAAGGGCGTGCCGGACAACAGGAGGCGATAATGAAAGTTCTGAGCTTACTGGCCGCGTGCGCGGTCGTGATGAATACTGCCACATCGGCAGACGCATTGTCGATGAGCTTCTTCGCGCCACCCAGCGTCGGCAGCGACTTCACGACAACACTTCTTTTTCCGCGCTTCGATCCCTCGCTCGGCACGTTGACCCGCGTCGAAGGCGCCGTCTTCGCCACGATCGTCGGGCAGCAGCTGGTCTCCAACCACAGCACCTTGAGCGCGTTCGAAACGATCACCGTCGGTGCCGGTGGCGGGGCCCGTCTGACGTTCCTCGACGGGCAGTCGATCACCGCGCGCCCGTTCTGGACCGCCAACACGTATACGATCCCCTCCGGTCCGCCCCAATACAATCCCCCGAGTTACGCTGACCCATACTCGGTTGGCGGGAATGGCCACGGCAGCGATCTGGTCGCCGGCGAAGTCTCGGGTTCACTCGCCGACTACATCGGCACCGGCGACATCGCCTTGAACCTCGCGGGCGGTCTGAACACCTTTCCGGGCGATTATTATTATTACGGCATCTGGTCGAATACGACGGGCACCATCACCGCGCTGACGGGACTCACCTACACCTACGATGCGCTGGTGACCCCGCCCGCCGGCGGTGTTCCCGAACCGGCGGCATGGGCGCTGTTCATCGTCGGCTTCGGCCTCGTCGGCACCCGGATGCGGCGGCAACAGCCGGTCGTCGCCTGCTGACGCCGTCGCCGCCGGCCTCAGAGCAACGCCGCGAGCAGCCCGAGCAACGGACGATCGGCGGGCGGCATGTCGAGCACGAACAGGTCGTTCGGGCGCAGCCATTGTAGCCGCTGGCCGTCGCGACCGCTTGGGCGCCCCGACCATTTGCGGCACGCGAACAGCAGCAGGACGAGGTGGAAGTCGGGGTAGGCGTGACTGGCGAACCCGGCGGGGGCGAGGCAGCTCGCCGATGTGTCGACCCCCAGTTCCTCGGCCAGCTCGCGGACGAGCGCGGTTTCGGGGGTTTCGCCCGCTTCGATCTTGCCGCCGGGGAATTCCCATTGCCCGGCGAGGTGCTTGCCCGCGGGGCGCTCGGCGACGAGGACGCGCCCGTCGGGGTCGACGAGCGCGGCGGCGACGACGGTCAGGATCGGCAGGCCGAGCGTCGCCGCCGGGCCGGGGCAGTCGAGTTCCACCCTACCCCGCGCGCCCCATCGCGAGGAACTTGGCGCGGCGACCGGCGCGCAACGCCGCCGGGGTCTGCGTCTCGAGCGCGGTCAGTTCGGCGGCGATCGCGGTGCCCAATCGCGCCATCGCGGTCGCGGGGTCGCGGTGCGCGCCGCCGCGCGGTTCGTAGATGATGCGGTCGACGACGCCGAGCTTCTTAAGGTCGCTTGCAGTGACCTTCATCGCCTCGGCGGCTTCGGCGGCGCGGCTCGGCCCGGCGGGGGCGGGCGACCCGTCGGGGCCGCGATTGTCGCCGCGCCACAGGATCGAGGCGCAACCCTCGGGCGAGATCACTGCGTAGATCGCGTGTTCGAACATGACGATGCGGTTCGCCGTGGCGAGCGCGACCGCGCCGCCCGACCCGCCCTCGCCGACGATCGCCGCGATCATCGGCACGTCGAGATCGAGGCAGGCGGCGGTCGCGCGGGCGATCGCCTCGGCCTGGCCGCGCTCCTCGGCGTCGATGCCGGGAAACGCGCCCGGCGTATCGACGAGCGTCACGACCGGCATCCCGAAGCGCGCCGCCATTTCCATCAGCCGGACCGCCTTGCGGTAGCCCTCGGGGCGGCCCATCCCGAAATTATGTTTGACCCGGCTCGCGGTGTCGGCCCCTTTTTCATGGCCGATGACCATCACCGATCGCCCCTTGAGCCGTCCGATGCCGCCGACGATCGCCGCGTCCTCGCCGAACTTGCGGTCGCCGGCGAGCGGCGTGAAATCGTCGATCAGCGCGGCGACATAATCCTTGAAGTGCGGGCGTTCGGCGTGGCGCGCGACGATTGTCTTCTGCCACGGCGTCAGGCGCGAATAAATGTCGGCGAGCTGTCGCTCGGCGCGCTCGGCGAGGCGGTCGGCCTCGGCGTGCGCCTCGGGCGAGCCCTCGCCGCGCAGCTCGGCGACGCGCGCCTCGAGTTCGGCGACGGGTTTTTCGAATTCGAGGAATGCGACCATCGGCGCGGACTAGCGGTAAGCGGGCAGGCGCGCAACGCGCCGGGCGTTATTCGGCGGGGATACCGCTGCCCGCCGCGTCGCCGTTGGCGGCCAGTCGGACGGTCCTGATCGGTATGCCGAGCACGCGCTGATACGCGCGTTCGGCGGTGCCGTAGGCGTCGCCGGCGATCTCGGCGAGGATGCCGCGGTTGACGACCGTCAGCGCCGCGCGCCGGGCGACGACCGCGCCCTTCGCCTCGAGCCCCTGGATCGCGACGGTAACTCCAGCGCGGCGGACGCCGAGCATCAGGGCAAGCGCCTCGTGCGTCATCGTCACGTCGCAGGCGTCAAGTCGGTCGAGCGACATCAACAGCCAGCGCGCGAGCCGCGCCTCGATCGTCTGCGTCGCGTACGCCAGTGCCGAGCTCGCGATCTGGAGCATGAAGTTATGCGCGTAGCCGAGCAGGTGCGCGAGCATCGTCGGGCTGGCCGCGAGCGCGGCCCGCAGCGTCGCCGTCGGCATCCGCAACGTTCGCCCGGGCATCTGGCAGAAGATATGCATCATCTC
>JBBSFF010000256.1:0-3831 GCA_038238995.1 Sphingomonadales bacterium | reverse complement strand
GCGAAGATCGACTATGTCGGCGCGCTGATCGACGCGCGCGGCACGGCGGCGGCGAAATACACGACGCTATCGCCCGCGACCCGCGCGCTGGTCGAGGCCTACGCCGCCGGGCTCAACCGCTATGCCGAGACGCACGCGGGCGAGGTGCGCCTGTCGAACCTGTTCCCGGTCAATGGCCGCGACATCGTCGCCGGCTTCGCGCTGCGCTCGCCGTTCTTCTTTGGCCTCGATCGGACGCTCGGTGCGCTGTCGGCCGACAGATTGCCGTTCCGCGACGCCTCCCCGGCGAGCGAGCGCGGGTCGAACGCGTTCGCGGTGAGTGCGGCGCGGTCGACCGACGGGGTGACGCGGCTGTTGTCGAACTCGCACCAGCCGTGGACCGGCGGCGTCGCGTGGTACGAAGCGGTCGTGCACTCGGGGGAAGGCTGGGATTTTGCGGGCGCGCTGTTCCCCGGTGCGCCGTTCGTCCTGCTCGGCCACAACAAGACGCTGGGGTGGACCAACACCGTTAATCGCGCCGACCTGATCGACACGTATCGACTGGTACTCGATGCCGACGGCATGCACTACCGCTACGACGGAGAGTGGCTGCCGCTCGAGACGCACCGCGTCTGGCTGCGCGTCCGCTTCGGCCCGTTCGTCCTGCCGATCCCGAAGACGATCGCGCGGTCGCGGCAGGGTCCGGTTGTCGTCAATATACTCGGCAGCTTCGCGGTGCGCTACACCGGTTTCGGCGACATCCGCCAGGTCGAGCAATATTACCGGCTCAACAAGGCCCGCGACTTCACCGAATGGCGCGCGGCGATGGCGATGCAGGCGGTCCCGGCGACGAACTTCGTCTACGCCGACGCGGCCGGCCACGTGGCGATGATCTACAACGCGCTGTTTCCGCAACGCGCGCCCGGGTTCGACTGGCTCGGCGTGCTTCCCGGCGACATCTCACGCGATGTGTGGACGCGCTACGAACCCGTCGCCGCCGACCCCGCGATCGTCGACCCGAAAAGCGGCTGGGTGGCGAATTCGAACAATACACCGTTCGTCGCGACGGGAGCCGGTGACAATCTCGACCCGTCGAGCTTCAAGCCCGAGCAGGGGATCGAGACGTACATGACGAACCGCGCCTACCGCTTCCGCGACCTGTTCGCCGCATTGGGCACCGCGAAAATCGGGCGCGCCGACCTGCTCGGGATCAAGTTCGACACGGGGTATTCACGCGAGTCGTGGGCGGGGACGTGGCTGGCACGGGTGATGGCGGTCGACCCCAAGGGCAACAAGGACGCGACGGCGGCGCAGGCGTTGCTGAAGTCGTGGACCTGGACCCTCGACGCGACCGGCAGGGCCGACGCGCTCGCAGTGAGCATGCTGTCGGCGGGGGCGGCGCAGGGCTATCGCGGTGAGCCGCTGCCCGACGCGGCGGTCAAGCTGAAGGAGGTCGTCACCTTCATGCTCGAACATTACCACCGGCTCGACCCGCCGCTGACTGATATTCAACGGGTCATCCGCGGCACCACCGACGTCGGCGTCACCGGCGGCCCCGACGCGTTGCGCGCGATCTATACCCACGCCGACGCGGCGACGGGCAAGCGCGCGGGATACAACGGCGACAGCTTCGTCATGCTCGTCGAATGGGACAAGGCCGGGGGAGTGCACTCCGAATCGATCCAGCCGTTCGGCAGCGCGATCGAACGCCCGGCGTCGCGCCACTACAGCGATCAGAGCGCGCTGTTCGCCGGCGAAAAGTTCAAGCCCGTGTGGTTCGACGACGCCAGCCTGATGGGGCATGTCGAGCGCGACTACCGCCCCTGATCGCCGACGACCGCGCTGGCTCCCCCCGCGACCCTCAACGGCTCGCGACCTGCGCCGCGCCGGTGACGCGCCAGACGGTATTGCCGACATCGTCGGCGACGAGCAGCCCGCCCTTCGCATCGATCGTCACCCCGACCGGGCGGCCGTGCGCCTTGCCCTCCGGGCTGAGGAAGCCGGTCAGGACGTCGACCGCCGGGCCGATCGGCTTGCCGCCCGCGAACGGCACGAAGATGACCTTATAGCCGCTGAACGGCTTCCGGTTCCACGACCCGTGCTGCCCGACGAACGCCCCTTGGGCATAAGCGGCGGGCAGCGCGGTGTCGCCATGCGCAAAGGTCAGCCCGAGCGATGCGGTATGCGGCCCGAGCGCATAATCGGGCTTGATCGCGCGGGCGACGAGGTCGGGCCGCTGCTCCTTGACCCGGATGTCGACGTGCTGGCCGTAATAGCTATACGGCCAGCCGTAGAAGCCGCCGTCGCGGACGCTCGTCATATAGTCAGGAACGAGGTCGGAACCGATTTCGTCGCGCTCGTTGACCGACGTCCACAGCCTGCCCGACACCGGCTCGAACCCCATGCCAACCGGATTGCGGATGCCGCCGGCGAAGACGCGGTGGCCGCCGGTCCTGAGGTCGATCGCCCAGATCGCCGCGCGCCCGACCTCTGCCGCCATGCCGTTGTCGCCGACATTCGAATTCGATCCCACGCTCGCGTACATCGTCGCGCCGTCGCGGCTGGCGACAATGTTCTTCGTCCAGTGGTGGTTGATCGGCCCGGCGGGCAGGTCGACCACCTTGGTCCCCGGCGTCGTGATCGCGGTCGCGCCGGGAGTGTAGGCGAACCTGAGCACCGCGTCGGTGTCGGCGACGTAAAGATCGTTCCCTACCAGCGCCATGCCGAACGGCGAGTTCAGGCCCTTGAGGAAAACCGTCTTCTGGTCGGCGACGCCGGTTCCGCGCGTATCGCGGAGCAAGGTGATGCGGTTGGGGCTCGGCACCGTCGCTCCGGCGCGGCCCATGACGAGGCCCTGGACGAAACCCTTGACGCCCTTGTCGTCGTCGGGCTTCGGCGGCGCATTGGTCTCTGCGACGAGAACATCGCCGTTCGGCAGGACATAGAGCCAGCGCGGATGGTCGAGACCCGCGGCGAAAGCGGCGACGCGCAGCCCGGGGGCGGGCTCTGGCGTCGCGCCCGGCGTCCAGCGTTCGACGGCAGCGACCTTGACCGTCGGCAACGCGGTCGGGTTTGGGGGCGGCAGCGCGGGGTTGGCCCCCATGCCCGACATCACCGGCAACGTCGCCTGTTCGCCGCATGCCGCGAGCGACAGCACCATCAAGGCGGCGGGGAGGGAATGACGCATCGGCGGGGTCCTGTCGCTGTCGCAACGTTCAACGTTACGCCCCTGTCGTCGTTCCGCCAACGTCAGGCAAAGGCGAGGATCGCATCGGCGAGCGCCGCCGCCTCGTGGAGCGGCAGGAAGTGATCGACGCCGTCGAAGCGTCGGACGACCGTGCCCGGCAGCGCCGCGATCGTCGCTGCGTCGGCCGGCGTTACCGTGCTGCGCTCGGTCCCGTGGAGCAACGCGAGACGCCCCCGCCAGCCGGTCACCGCCGCTTCGAGGCGCGCCGATACCGCGGCGAACGTTGCCGCTTCCCACGCCGGCGCGCACGCGAGTTCGACCTGCCCGTCGGCGCGGTCGCGCACGCCGCCGTCGACGTAGGCGTCGAGCGCCGCATCGGGCCAGCTCGCGAAGACGCCGCGGCCGGCGTATGCCGCGCGGATCGTCGAGCGCGACGGCCACACCGCGCGGCGGCGCAGCGCCTGTGCGGCCATTGGGTTGAGCGCCGGGCGCGCCGCGTCCCAGCCGGCGGCGGCGGCAAACGGGACGAAGGCGGGCTCGGCCATGACTACCGCGGCGACGTCCGGCCTCGCGGCGGCAAGCTCCATACTGACCGTCGCCCCCATCGAATGCCCGGCAAGGATCAGGCGGCGCGGCGGTGGCAGCACGTCGAGCATCGCGCCGAG
>JBBSFF010000255.1:0-3838 GCA_038238995.1 Sphingomonadales bacterium | reverse complement strand
GCCGCCGTTGCCTGTCCTCCCATACTGCGCCGACGGCAAATACAATCCGCGCCCGACCCCGGTCGATGCGTTATATCGGCTCGGCATGGGCAAGGCTTCGACGCATCGCGGGCTCAAGATCAAGGCGCAGATCGTCTGCGGCGGCGAATTCGCGATCGGTCCGGGCAAGGCCGACCTGCTCGGGGCGATCGCCGCGACGGGGTCGATCTCGGCGGCGGGGCGGACACTCGGGCTGAGCTACCGCCGGACGTGGCTGATGGTCGACACGATGAACCGCTGTTGGCGCGAGCCGCTGGTAACGACCGCGCACGGCGGCAGCCGCGGCGGCGGGGCGATGCTGACCGACCTGGGGCAGACGGTGCTGGCACGGTACCGCGACCTCGACGCGGCGCTCGCGGTCGTCGCCGCCGACCATGCCGGGCCGCTGCTCGCCGAGCTGCTCGAAGCGCCGCGCCCGGCAAAATCCTGATCGGTCGCGGATCGCCGGGCTGGCATCGCGCGCGGGGCGATGTATACGGCGACATATCTCGAACCCAAGGCATCCGATGCAGTTGTTGCTCAAGCTCGCCCTTGCCGCCATCGCGAGCGTTCCTGTCGCCGCGCCCGCCGCCGAAGCCCAGGTCGCGGTCGCGGCGAACTTCACCGAGCCGGCGAAGGAGATCGCGGCGGCGTATCTGAAGGCGACCGGTGACACCGCCGTCCTCAGCTTCGGGTCGTCGGGCGCATTTTATACGCAGATCACGCAGGGCGCGCCGTTCGAGGTGTTCCTGTCGGCCGACGCCGAGCGCCCAACCAAGGCCGAGGCCGAGGGGCTCGCGGTTCGCGGCAGCCGCTTCACCTACGCGGTCGGGCGGCTCGTGCTGTATTCGACGACCCCGGGGCTGGTCGACGCGCGCGGCACGGTGCTCAAGAAGAGCAGCTTCGCGCACTTGGCGATCGCCGACCCCGTCGCCGCGCCGTACGGCGCAGCGGCGCTGGCGACGATCGCGAGGCTCGGGCTGACCACGGCGTTGACTCCCAAAATCGTCAAGGGCAGCTCGATCACGCAGGCGTATCAGTTCGTCGCGACCGGCGCGGCCGAGCTTGGCTTCGTCGCGCAGAGCCAGGTCATCGCGGTCCCCGGTGGCTCGCGCTGGCGCGTGCCCGCGAGGCTCCACGCGCCGATCGACCAGCAGGCGGTGCTGCTCAACACCGGCGCGGCGAACCCGGCGGCAGTAGCGTTCGTCCGCTTCCTGCGCGGCCCCGTCGCGGTCGCGATCATCAAGCGCTACGGGTATGAGGTGCGATGACACTTTACCGTCATCCCCGCGAAAGCGGGGACCCATCTCCAACAGCCGGAGATCGATCCCCGCTGACGCAGAGATGACGACCTTACGACTGTGAACCTCGTCATCGCCACCACGATCGAGCTCGCGCTCGTCACGACCGTCCTGCTGCTGCTGCTGGCGACCCCGCTCGCGTGGTGGCTCGCCCGGTCGCGGTCGGCGTGGAAGGAGGTCGCGGGCGCGGTGTCGGCGCTGCCGCTCGTCCTGCCGCCGACGGTGATCGGCTTCTACGTCCTCGTCGCGCTCGGCCCGGCGAGCCCGCTGATGGCGCTGCTGCATCCATTCGGCATCCGCAGCCTCGCGTTCACCTTCACCGGGCTGGTCATCGGCTCGATCTTCTATTCGCTCCCCTTCGCGGTCCAGCCGCTGCGCACCGCGTTCGAGGGCGTCGGCGACCGCCCGCTCGACCTTGCCGCGACGATGGGGCGGGGGCCGTTCGACCGCTTCATCACCGTCGCGCTGCCGCTCGCGCGGCGCGGCTTCGTCTCGGCGGGCATCCTCGTTTTCGCGCACACCATCGGCGAATTCGGGGTCGTGCTGATGATCGGCGGCGCGATTCCGGGGCGGACCGAGGTGCTGTCGACGCGGATCTACAGCCTCGTCGAGAGCCTGCAGTTCGGCACGGCACACGTTATCGCCGCCGGGCTGACGCTGTTCGCTTTCGTCACATTGCTTGGACTGCTCCTCGTCGAGCGGCGGCTCGGCGGCGTGCGGTCTTGATTGACGCGGTCTTCCACGGACGGCTCGGTCGCGATTTCACCCTCGATGTCGCCTTCGCGGTGCCGTCGTCGGGGGTCACCGCGCTGCTCGGGGAGTCGGGGTCGGGCAAGACGAGCGTGCTCCGCGCGATCGCCGGGCTCGACCGGCGTGCGGGAGCGCTGACGATTGCCGACGAAGTCTGGCAGGGGGCGGGAGTGTTCGTCCCCCCGCATTACCGCCGGGTCGGTTATGTTCCGCAGGGCGACGGTCTGCTCGCGCACCTGACCGTCGGCGGCAACCTCGACTACGCCGCGCGGCGTGCCGGAGCGGGCGGGTTCGACCGCGGCGATATCGTTGCGCGCACCGGCCTCGCGCCGCTGCTCGACCGCAAGCCCGCGACACTGTCGGGTGGCGAGGCGCAGCGGGCATCGGTCGCGCGCGCGCTGCTCGGTCAGCCCCGCCTGCTGCTGATGGACGAGCCGTTGTCGGCGCTCGATACGGCGGCGCGCGGGAGCATGCTCGACCTGCTCGACGCCTTGTTCGCCGATGCGGGCATCCCGGTGTTCTACGTCACCCACGATGCGGACGAAGCGGCCCGGCTCGCGGCGCGCACGATCCGGCTCGACCGCGGGCGGGTCGTGGCGGTATAGGGCGCGACCTTTCGAAGGCGAGCCGATTTTGAGTGCCACCTACACCCTCGACACCGCGACAAGCCGCGCGACCCCCACGCCCGCTCCGATGAAGCGCCTGACGGTGCCGCAGATCGCGGGCCGCAAGGGAGCCGCGCCGATCGTCATGCTCACCGCCTATACTGCGCGGATGGCGCAACTGCTCGACCCGCACTGCGACCTGCTGCTTGTCGGCGACAGTCTGGGGCAGGTGATCTACGGCCTCGACACGACGGTCCGCGTCACGCTCGACATGATGTGCGCGCACGGTGCGGCGGTGGTGCGCGGGTCGTACCACTCGGTGGTCATCGTCGACCTGCCGTTCGGCGCGTACGAGGAAAGCCCCGAAGCGGCGTTTCGTTCGGCGGCGCGGGTGATGGCCGAAACCGGCGCGGCGGGGGTCAAGTTGGAGGGCGGCGTCGCGATGGCGCCGACCGTCGCGTTCCTGACGCAGCGCGGCGTGCCGGTGATCGGCCACGTCGGGTTGACGCCGCAGGCGGTCAATGTGCTCGGCGGCTACGGCGCGCGGGGGCGGAGCGAGGCCGAATTCTCCAAGATCATCGGCGATGCCAAGGCGATCGCGGAGGCCGGTGCGTTCGCCATCGTCGTCGAGGGCGTCGTCGAGCCGCTCGCCCGGGCGATCACCGAAGGCGTCGACTGCCCGACGATCGGCATCGGCGCGTCGCCCGCCTGCGACGGGCAGGTCCTCGTCGTCGACGACATGCTCGGCATGTTCGAACGGACCCCGCGCTTCGTCCGCCGCTTCGACGACCTCGCGGTGCGGATCGACAGCGCCGCCGCCGCCTATGCCGACGCGGTACGCGACCGCAGTTTTCCGGGGCCGGACCAGCTGTACGGGCTCGGGGCCTAACACTTTGCGAACCCCGGCCCGCATCGCTATGGTCCGCCGCGCTTCGACTGGAGACTGACTTGGCGAAAACCGACCTGCCCGACGATGCCTTCCTGCGCGAGGTCGATGACGAGTACCGCCGTTCGCAATTTGTCGGCTTCTGGCAGCGCTATGGCCGGGCGATCGCGATCGGCGTCGTGGTGTTTCTGCTCGCGCTCGCGGCGTTGCTGTATTGGCGGCAGGATCAGACGCGCCGCGCGGGGGAAACCGGTGAGCGCTTCAACGCCGCGCTGACG